>CBDUCU010000565.1:0-2851 GCA_965365725.1 uncultured bacterium
CATCACGCTTGCGCCGCAGACGCATGACTTGCCCATGCCGCGCGCGACGACCGCCGCGTGCGAGGTCATCCCGCCGCGCGCCGTCACGATTGCCTGCGCGGCGACCATGCCGTGAAAATCGTCGGGGCTTGTCTCTTGTCTGACGAGCACGACCTTCTCGCCTTCGCGCGCCAATTCTTCGGCCTCGTCCGGGTCAAAGACGACTTTGCCTTGCGCCGCGCCGGGGCTTGCGGGCAATCCCTTCGCAACGACCTTCGCATCCGTCTTCGGGTCAACCGTCGGGTGAAGGAGTTGATCGAGCTGTTCGGGCGAGACGCGCTGGACGGCCGTCGCCTTGTCGATCAAGCCTTCTTTGACCATGTCAACCGCGACACGGACGGCTGCCGCACCCGTGCGTTTGCCCGTGCGAGTCTGGAGCATCCAAAGCCGACCGCGCTCGATTGTAAACTCAACGTCCTGCATGTCGCGGTAGTGGCGCTCTAAGAGCTGCGTGATCTGCTGAAACTGCTCGTAGGCTTCGGGCAGCTCGTTGCCAAGCTGCGTGATCGTGTGCGGCGTGCGCGTGCCGGCGACCACGTCTTCGCCCTGCGCGTTCATCAGGTATTCGCCATAAAGCTTCTTTTCGCCGGTCGAAGGGTTGCGCGTAAAGGCGACACCGGTCGCGCTGTTTGCACCCATGTTGCCGAAGACCATCGCCTGTACGTTGACCGCCGTGCCGAGATCGTCTGGAATGCGGTTGACGCGTCGATAATCGACGGCGCGTCGGCCCATCCATGAATTGAAGACGGCGGCGACCGCCACACGAAGTTGTTCGTAAGGGTCTTCAGGAATTGCAGAGCCGCGCTGTTCGGCAAGGATGATCTGTTTTTCGGCGGCGATGATCTCGCGCAATTGCTCGGACGTAAGGTCTGTGTCGCGCCCGCCTTCGGTCTGCGCTTTGTAGCGTTCCATGACGCGCTCGAATTTGTCGTGCGCCACACCCAAAACGATCTCGCCAAAGAGCGAGGCGAAGCGTCTGTACGCATCGAGCGCAAAACGCAGGTCGCCGGTTTGTGCGGCCAGGCCCTGCACGGTCTGTTCGTTCAAACCGAGGTTGAGAACCGTGTCCATCATCCCCGGCATCGAGAAGGGCGCGCCCGAACGAACCGAGACGAGCAGAGGATTTTCCGAATCGCCGAATTTCTTTCCGGTCTTCTCTTCGAGTTGGCGCAAGCCCTCGACGACCTGTTCCCACATCCCCTCAGGAAAATTTTTGCCGCTTTCGTAAAAGGCGTTGCATGCTTCGGTCGTGACGATAAAACCGGGCGGGACTGGAAGCCCCGCGCGCGTCATCTCGGAGAGACCCGCGCCCTTACCGCCGAGCAAAGTCTTGTTGCTGCCGTCGCCTTCCTCAAACAGATAGACCCACTTACGATTCTCTGACATGAGATTACCCTTTCAGTCGTTTATCAACGGTTGGAATTTTGTTTTATCAGTCCGCGCATTGCTTGATGCGTCGGACAGAATTTCGGGCAGGAATGCATCGGGCAGGCATGCTGCGGCGATTCCTCCCTCAGCATGGCTCTGGAGCAACGACTATGCCGGGCCGAAGCAATCACATTTTCGACATATTTGCGGCCAAATTAGCGGAAAATGGCCTGTGTGTGGGTAGAATTACGCAGACGCTGAGGCTGATTCAATTCGCGTGTGTTTGATGATAAGAGGAGACGATTTTGGTTCCCGTCAGGCGCGTCATCGTTCTGACGACGTGCGCCGCTTCGGTCGCAGTAATCTGCGTGAGCCGCGAGCCTTGTACGTCGCCCGTACGCAGGTTTCCGCGCGCGTCAATCACCCATTCGTGCGGGACGGGGCGCGTCGGCGCATTGAGCTGCACCTCGTCGGGCCGAATCGTGCGGATGAGCTGTGCCAAATCGAGCGCTTGCTGAACGTTGAGCGGCATAAACATCGTCTGAACTCCGAGACGACCTTTGTATTCCGCACGGAAACGCGTCAGACCTTCGACGATGCGTCGCAACGTCGCGCCCGCAACCGGACGATTGATTTTTTGAAAGGTCGCTTCATCAGCCGCGTCGAGTTTGCAAAAGACGCTCTCGGCCTCGCACAACTCGCGTCGCACCTGCGGGTCGTAAAGAAGCGCTGAGTTTGTCAAAACGAGCGTGGACTTGCCCGTCAACTCTTTTACCGCGCGAATCGCTTCGCCAAGATTTGAGGCGAGCGTCGGCTCGCCGCTTCCCGAAAAAGTTATCACGTCAGCCTCGCGCCACGCGCTCGCGCGCAAATCTTCGAGCACCTTTTCGGTCGGCACAAAGATTCTGCGCTCGCTTGTATGCATGTCGATGCGGCCAAGCTGACAATAGACGCAGCGAAACGAACAGACGGAATCGACATACAACAGATCAACGCCGAGCGAGCGCCCGACGCGCCACGAATCGACCGGGCCATAAATTGTCGAAGTCGATTTCATCTGATTCCTCGTTTGAATTTCAAATCTCAAATTTGAAATATCAGATTTGAGATTTGAGGCTAAAGATGTTTCTCCGCCGTCTCTTCGGCGGGCGCAACGGCTGTGAATTCGTTCGCGAAGCGGCGCGCATATATGTCGATTAGTTCCGAGACGCGCTCGTAATCCGGCGAGCGCACGATGAGTCCGACGTGCCAGGGCTTGCGGACGCGAAAGACTATCTCCGGGTCGTCGTAAGCTGAAGTGTCGGGATGCTCTTCGCGCGCCAGAGAGATGGCGAGGCCGCTATAATCTTTGCGCACGACGGGCAGTTGATATGGCTTGTCAGGCGTGGCCGTCATGATGCGCGCCCATTCGCGCCAGGGATTGAGGCCGGTCGCGGCTTCGATG
>CBDUCU010000566.1:0-2846 GCA_965365725.1 uncultured bacterium
TCCGCCCGTCTTCGCGGACGTTGTAACCTACTGCGAACCCGACGAGCTTGCGTTTGACTCCCTCTTCCTTTTGTCGCGCGAGCGCGTCGCGTCCAACAAAATCGCCCTTGTTGAGTTTGCAGATCCAACCCAGATTCGATTCAAACAGCGTGTGCTCTTCATCAAGCTCGTGACCATAGAGCGCCATCGCCGCTTCGAGACGCAGAGTGTTGCGCGCGGCCAGCCCGCAGGGAAGCGTGCCTTCGGGCGTGCCATGACGGCCCGCGTCAAGGATTCGATCCCAGAGACGCTCGGCCTCTTCGGGCGCGGCGTAAACCTCAAATCCGTCCTCGCCCGTGTAGCCCGTACGCGAAATGATTGCGGGCGCGCCGTCAACGCGGCCCTCGCGGAAGTGGTAATACTTGATCTCTGCGAGCGGCGTGTCGGTCAACTGTTGAAGAATGTCGAGCGCTTCCGGGCCTTGGAGGGCGAGCTGGCAAAAGTCAGCGCTGCGATTTTTCAGCTCAACGCTATGATCCTTGCGATGACTTTGAATCCAGTCCCAATCTTTTTCTGTGGTCGAAGCGTTGACGACGAGCAGGAGATGCTCTGCGCCGAAACGATAGACGAGCAGATCGTCAACAACCGTCCCCTGCGGCGTGGTCAGCGCCGAATAGTGTGCCTGACCGTCAACAAGCTTCGACGCGTCGTTTGAGCAGATGCGATTGACGAAACTGATTGCGTCTGCCCCGCGCACCTCGATCTCGCCCATATGCGAGACATCAAAAAGACCTGAGCGCGTGCGCGTACGGGTATGTTCTTCGACGGTGCCCGCAGGATATTGCACGGGCATGTCCCACCCGCCGAAATCGACCATGCGACCGCCCATTCGTCGGTGTGCTGCGTTGAGTGGGGTTTGTTTCAGGGAGGGCGCTGCGCTCACACTCGTCTCCTTCAGGGAGTCTTAGCCGCCTTGCTTGTAGCGTTGAAAAGCCTTTAGAACCGAAACCTAACACGCTGCCGGAGAGACCGTCAAGCGATGAACTTTCGTATCGTTCGCTGGCTGGAAATGTTCTAAATTTTGCGTCGTCGAGCCGAAGTTTGCGTACGCGAAATATAACGAGAAAATGTTTTTGTAAACGGCGAGGGGCATTATAAACTCAATGCAGGATTGACTAAATCAGAACGTTCATTCAACGTGCTGTGCCAAAAGATGCATCAGAGGAGTTTGATCAGAATGAAAAGCAAAAGCCCGCGCCGAACCGTCGCCGCCCTTGCCCTTGCGCTCTGTGCGCTGATGGTCTCTACGCCGCTAGTGGGTGCGCAGGGCGACATCGTCAGTATCGCGGGCGTTTTCGTCGAGCCGACGGCTCGCAAGCGTCTGATGCCAAAGCGCGAAACTCCCGCCCCGAAGCGGCGCACCGCTCCGCGTCGCCAGCGCACGACAATCGCCGTCGTAACTCCGACTCCTTCGCCGTCAAACACCTCTTCCGGCAGCCGAACCGAACAGACGCGCCCTAAGCCCGCCACCGAAACCGCCGAGACGCTTAACGCGCGCGGACTGACGCTCAGCAAAAGCGGCAAATACGCCGATGCCATCGATCTCTTCAAAAAATCGATTCGCTTGAAGCCCGATTATGGAGACGCTCGCTATAATATCGGCATCGCCTATTTTGAAACCGGCAAGTTTGCCGAAGCATCGGAAGAATTTAAAGAGGCCGCGCGCATAGACCCCGCAGACCCGGAAGCGTGGGGTTATCTCGGCGAGAGCTACTCGAAGGCCAACCGTTACAGTGATGCGGTGCAGGCTTACGAGCAGGCCGCGCGTCTCGATCCAAACGACGGCGAGACGCTCTACGAGCTGGGCGACGCTTATGCCAACGCGGGACAGACGGAAAAGGCCGTCGAGTCGTTTCGTCAAGCCATTCGTCTTAAACCCGGTATGGCCGACGCGCACGCGCAGCTTGCCGACGCGCTTTATAAATTAGAGAAGTTTCAAGAGGCCGCCGACTCTTATCGAACGCTCACGCACCTCAGACCGCAGGACGTAGAAGCCTTCTCGAATCTCGGCGACTCATACCGCGCGCAGAAAAAGTTTAAGGAGGCGAGCGAAGCCTACGCGAAGGCCGTTAAGATGAAGCCCGACGACGCAGAAGTGCAGCATTATCTCGGCTATTCGCTCGGACGCGATGGACGTTTTACAGAGGCCATCGCGCCGCTCGAAGAAGCCGTCCGTCTCAAGCCTGACTATCCGGAGGCGCGCATCAACCTCGGCTGGGTCTATAACAACACAAAGAAGTATCAGCAATCGGTCGAGATTCTAAAACCTGCGGTCGCGCAAAGGCCCGACGACGCTTCGGCGCATTTCAATCTCGGCATCGCGCTTGCGCGCCTCGCCGGACAACGCCAGAACGAACTCCAGACGCTCTACACACAGGCGCTCGAATCCTTCAAACAGGCCGTACGGCTCAAACCCGATTGGGCCGAAGCGCACAACAATCTCGGCGTGGCCTACGGCACGCTCGGCAAATACAAGGAAGCAATCAACGAGCACGCCGAAGCCGTGCGGCTCAAATCCACTTACGCCGAAGCTCTCTTCAACCTTGCTGTCGCTTACCGTAAAAACGGCGACAAGAAGAAAGCCCGCGAGACGTATCAAAAACTCGTAGCGGTCAACCCGGGCCTCGCCGCGCGCCTTCAGCCGCTCGTCAAGTGAGCAGAAGGAAGTTGTCAAGAATCACTTGTCGCCGTCGGCGCACGCAAAAACAAGCTTGTCAGTGTCCGTCACTGTGAGACGCAACCTGCTTTTTCGCATTTACCTCAATCACTCGAGCATGAAACAAAGAGGCGGGCCGCGAAGCCCGCCT
>CBDUCU010000567.1:0-2845 GCA_965365725.1 uncultured bacterium
TTTCGTCAAACACGTGCGGCCCGCCGCAGACTTCATCATCAGACACGGCCCTTCGACACCGCAGGAGCGTTGGGAAGAAGAGTCGGGCTATTCGCCATCGACCATCGCGGCAGAGATCGCGGGACTCGTCTGTGCGTCGGAGATTGCGCAGCGCAACAACGACGAAGCGTCCGCCGCTCTCTATCTCGCAGCCGCAGACGAATGGGCGCGAAGCGTCGAAGGGTGGACGGCGACGACAAACGGAAAATACGGCGACGGCAACTACTATCTGCGTCTGACAAACGACGGCAACCCAAACGACGGCTCGCCTCTGGAACTCAATAACGGCGCGGGAACATTCGACGAGCGCGAGATTGTTGACGCTGGATTTCTTGAGCTTGTCCGTCTCGGCATCAAGCCGCCCGGTGATGCGCTAATAGCAAAGTCAATCAAGGTCGTCGATCAAATCCTCAAAGTTGAAACACCGAACGGCGCGTCGTTTTATCGTTACAACAATGACGGCTACGGCGAGATGGACGACGGACGGCCCTGGAATTTTGACGGCAAATACACTGGGCGTGGTCGTCTGTGGGCGCTGCTTGCAGGCGAGCGCGGCGAGTATGAGCTTGCGCTAGGGCAACGTGAGCAGGCACGCAGACGGCTCGATGCGATGATGAACTTTGCCAACGAAGGGATGATGATCCCCGAACAAATCTGGGACAAGCCATCATCGCCCCTGCCTGATTTCAAATTTGGCGAGGGCACAGGCTCTGCAACTCCGCTCGCATGGTCTTCGGCGCAGTTTATACGCCTTGCCGCCAACCTGGAGGAGAACCGCAACCTTGCGCAACCCGATATAGTTGCTGCTCGTTACGCCAAAGCAAAGACGCTCCCGCCGCGTGCAAACGTCTCGATTGGCGGGCCGAGCGAAACGCAACTGCTTCAAATGGAAACGGGAAAAAGTTTTCGCTTGAGCGGGCGCGCACCGAAAGGCGCAAGAATCTTTATTTTCGATGGCTTGGAGAGACGCGAGATAAGCATGGGCATAGAGGATGGATTTGAACTGACTGTGACAGCGCCGACAGGCAGCGCACAAGTGGTTTTGGCGGTAACCTTGTCGGATGGCTCGACAAGCTATACTCGTCTCAGCTTAAAGAAAAACTAGGCCGCGCCTCGCTGACAGTGGGCACGATGATTATGATCGCGCCATTCAACATCTGTCGTTGCAGGATGCTCTCCACCGAGTACCGTTGATGATGTATGAGATCGTTGCTTCGCTCACACCAAATCTAATTGCTAATGTTGATTGATAATAGTTGCCGGTGCGGGCAAGCATGCGAATGTGAGATACTTGCCATAAAGTGAGTTTGGATTTTCCGTTGGCTTCACCGAATAGACGTGTATTCCGCCCCTTCCTGACAGCATCCTGAGAATTGTCTTTTGGTGTTCCCTGAAAAAGGTGTGCGGGATTGACGCAACGACGATTATCGCATTTGTGAAGCACGAGCAGATCGTTGTTGATACGCCCATGCTCCAGAAAATAACTGATTCGATGAGCTTTGTATTCTTTCCCGTTGGCACAGAAAGAGCCATATCCGTTTGAGCGAAGAAAGCCCTGCCAAATCCAGCAAGCATCCATTCGTCTGCTACGTCTGACTTGTTTCCAGAAACGATTCATCTGCGTGAAAGTTAATTTTGGAATGCGTTTCTTTTTCATCACACGCATTTATAAGGTGAGCGTGAGAGAGAGATGCCCACTGGAGGATTCGAACCTCCGACTTCTACCGTGTGAAGGTAGCACTCTACCGCTGAGTTAAGTGGGCGCTGAATTGTTAAAGTAACGGGATGCTAACAAAGCGCGCGCGAGTGCGTCAAGCAAGTGAACTTGACGCATTCAGCGCGCATAATTTTGTGTGATTACTTTGTGCCTTCGGCTGCTGCTTCGCCTTCGGGCGAGTCGTTGGGACCGGCGGGGCCGGATGCGTTGGCGCGGACGTTGCCGACGTTTGAATCGATGTAGAAGTGTCGGCCTCCGGTCGCGCCAAGCCCCTCTTTTTGCTGCGGGTCGGCGTTGATGCTAAAGAAGGCGGGCGAGCCGGCAGACTTCGGTGTGGTCTTTAGACTATAGATGTAGCCTTCGACGACGGGCGCGTCGCCGCTAAATCGTTTGTCGAGCGAGCCGGAGTCGCGTATTTGATCGAATGTGGCGTAATTGGTGCGCCCCTTCGCGTTGAAATAGACGCGCTGCTCGGTGGCGACCGTGCGAAGGTTCTGAATGGCCGCCGCCTCGTTGCCCGCAATGACTGCATTCTTCCATGCCGGCACGCCCACGCCGACGAGAATGCCGATAATTGCAATCACAATCATCAACTCGATGAGAGAGAAACCGCGCATGCCGGCGCGGCCTGTATGAATCGTCTTCATTGTCAAAATTACCTCGCTCCGATTTAACTACACGAGCCGATGGCGTTTCAGTTCCACGAAATAACGTAACCCGCTCGCAAAACTAAAAAATTATTCTACAACACCATTCCGGCAAAGGAAAAAGAGGCTGGAAAAGAACTCGGCAGTTGCATAAATCGAAGTTGGAGCCGCGCTCTTCATTTACTGATTGACGACTTAAGGCTTTAGCCTTGTAGAATGTGTAAAACGACGAAGCTAACGCAATGCGAAATCTTCAAGCAGCAGATGGAGACGACGTGCAAGCCCTTGCAGGGGCTGAAAGAATTGACGCGCTTCAGCGCGCCATCGAAAGCGTCATCAAAGGAAAACCGGAAGCCGTGCGTCTTGCCATCGTCACGCTTCTGGCGGGCGGACATCTTCTCGTCGAAGACGTGCCCGGCGTAGGTAAGACGACTTTGGCGCA
>CBDUCU010000568.1:0-2834 GCA_965365725.1 uncultured bacterium
GTTTTCGTCTGATCGAACGCGGCGATGCCGACGTGATGATCTGCGGCGGCGCAGAGTCGGCCATCACGCCGATGTCCGTCGCAGGTTTTGCGGCCATGCGCGCGCTCTCCACACGCAACGAAGACCCTGTGCACGCCTCTCGTCCGTTTGACCGCGACCGCGACGGCTTCGTCATCGGCGAAGGCGCTGGGCTGATGGTCCTCGAAGAGTTGGAATTTGCTCGTGCGCGCGGCGCAAAGATTTATGCAGAACTTGTCGGCTACGGCAATACAGCCGATGCGTTCCACATCACGATGCCGGATGAAACCGCGTCGGGACAATTTCGCGTCATGGACATGGCCTTAAAGGATGCGGGCGTTGCGCCCGAGCGCGTCGGCTACATCAATGCGCACGGTACATCGACTCCATACAACGACAAGTTTGAGACGCTTGCCATCAAAAAGACCTTCGGCGAACACGCATATCGGCTCGCCGTTAGCTCTACAAAATCAATGACCGGCCATCTGCTCGGCGCAGCAGGCGGCATCGAGGCCGTCTTTTCCGCGCTGGCAATCAAAGAGAACAGGTTGCCGCCGACGATCAACTATCAAACGCCCGATCCGGAATGCGATCTGGATTACGTCCCCAACGAGCCGCGCGAGGCCAGCGTCGAGTACGCGCTTTCCAACAGCTTTGGCTTTGGCGGTACGAACGCGGCGCTGCTCTTTAAGAGATACGAAGAATAAAAAGCTGTTAGCCGTAAGCCGTTAGCTCTTAGCAAATCTTTTTGCTTCTGGCTAACAGCTAACAGCTAACAGCTAACAGCTAAGCCATGAAAATAATCGTCATGATGAAGCAGGTCGCCAATAAAGACGCGATCCTGCGGATAAACAAAGAGAGCACCTGGATTGAAGAGGGCGACCTCACTTTTGAGGTCAACGAGTCGGATGGTTACGCGCTCGAAGAGGCGTTGCGGCTCAAGGAAAAAAAGGGCGGCGAGGTCGTCGTCTGTTCGATGGGGCCGCAGCGCGTTAAGAGCGTCATCAAGGATGCGCTGGCACGCGGAGCGGATCGCGCCATCCACGTTGTCGGCGACAATCTTGAGCATCTCGGCCCGTTTGCTGCGGCGCGCGTTTTGGCCGAAGCGATTCGTGAAGAGAGCGCCGATCTGGTGATGACGGGCCTTCAATCAGACGATTACGGGTTCGCGCAGACGGGCGTTATCATGGCCGAGCTTTTGGGTCTGCCGCACGCGACCATCGTCATCGAGGTTGACGCTTCTGGCGAAGAGTTTCGCGTCAAGCGCGAGCTTGAGAGCGGCTGGTATCAGTGGTACACGATGCCCCTGCCGTCTCTGCTTACGATTCAATCAGGCATCAACCCGATTCGCTATGCCACGCTCAAGGGCATCATGGCGGCCAAGAAGAAAGAGATTAAAGAAGTCTCTCCTTCAGCCGAAACCGTTGAGTCCGCAGGCAAGCACCAGCAGATTGCCAAAGTCTATTTCCCGCAAAAGACCAAACAGACGCAGTTTCTCGGCGACGGCGACGCAAAAAAAGGGGCCGCGCAGCTCGCAGAAAAACTTCGCAGCGAAGCGAGGATATTTTAGAAGTATGTCCGTTGTCAGTCGTCCGTTGTTTGCACTTGGGGCGACTCAACGCATACATGAAAACCCGAAGGGTGGTTAACCGAGACAGCGGACAAAGGATAACGGATAATCGACTATGCCGAACGGAATTCTGGTTTTCATCGAGCACCGCGACGGTGCAATCAACAAAGTCTCTTTCGAAGCGGTGGCGGCTGCTCAGGCTCTGGCATCCGGTCTTGGTCAACTGTTGACGGCTGTCGTGCTCGGAACCGACGCGACTGTTGCGCGCGAGGTCGCGCCCTACAATGTCTCTAAAGTAATCTCGGCGGAGAATGCGAAGCTGGCCGAATATACGCCCGACGCTTACACGGATGCGATGGAGCAGGTCGTGCGCGCGTCCGACCCCTCGTTTGTCGTCATGCCGCACACATATCTTGTCCGCGATTATGCGCCGAAACTCGCGGCGCGTTTCGGGCGCGATCTGGTGAGCGATTGCGTGCGCGCAACCATCGCTGATGGCAAAGCCGTCTTTACGCGTCGAATCTTTCAGGGGAAGATTGACGCAGACGTTGTGACGACGGATGCCTCGCCGGTCTTTGCTACGTTTCAGTCGGGCGCGTACAGGGGCGATCAGGCGGAGAAGGGCGGCGGGGCTGAGGTTGAATCGATGGCGGTCGAGGTTGGCGAGGTTCGGATGAAACCCGAAGCGCCGTTTCAGGAAGTAAAGGGCGCGGTAGATCTCTCAAAGGCCGAAGTGATTATTGCCATCGGGCGCGGAATCAAGAGTCAGGAGAATCTCGCGCTTGCAGAAAAATTGGCGGAAGCGTTGGGCGGCGAGATTGCCGCGTCGCGTCCAATCTGCGATGCGGGTTGGCTGCCGATTGACAGGCAGATCGGCTCGTCGGGTCAGACGGTTGCGCCGAAGCTTTATGTCGCGCTCGGCATCTCAGGCGCGATTCAACACCTTGTCGGGATGAAGAACGCTGGAACAATCGTCGCTGTCAACAAAGACGCTGAAGCACCGATCTTCGACATCGCCGATTATGGAATAGTCGGCGACCTCTTTGATGGTGTGCCCGTGTTGACCGAAGAAGTGAGAAAACTGAAAGGCTGAAAAGCTGTCAGCGCGCGGCGCGTGAGAACGGCATAAGTGCAAGAGCACTAAAAAAAGTTTACGCCTTCATTCAACAGTGAATGAAGGCGTAAACTTTTTTTCTCACTAAAGTACTTATACGAGCCGCAGCGTGCTTTGCGCGCTCCCTGCGTT
>CBDUCU010000569.1:0-2824 GCA_965365725.1 uncultured bacterium
AGCGAAAGCTCTTGAAAGATGACGGCCACGCCCGCCGCTTCCGAATCACGCACGCTTGAGAAACGGCGCTCGCTCCCGTCAATAAAGATCGCGCCGCCGTATTGCGGGTGCGGGTAAACGCCGCCTAAGACCTTCATCAAGGTCGATTTGCCCGCCCCGTTCTCGCCGACAAGCGCATGAACTTCGCCCGCTCGCAGATCGAACGAAACGCCGTCGAGCGCGCGCACGCCGGGAAACGACTTTGTGATGTCGCGCATCTCCAAAAGCGTGGCTGTTGCAGACATACTTATCTCACCTTTACCAGCAGTGCGATTGCAAACGACGCGCAGAGCATCATGGCCAGCCAGCTAAACGTTGTCCGCGCTGAACTGCTCACCGTCTGTTTGGGCCTCTGATTTTCCGGCACGTTTTTATAAACGTCCTCAAACTTGTGATAGCCGTCCTTGATAAGCGTCTCCATCAAATTCGATTTATCGACGACGATAGGCTCCTGCAGAATCGCCGGGACGTTATTGCCGTCTGTGAGGGGCACGCGGTCGGGCGCGTCAATTTGTTCGCCGCGCGCAAGCTTGATCGCTGCGTCAACGGCGCTGTAGGCGAGCGGCTTGATCGGCTTATAGACGGTCATCGTCTGCTCGCCCTGTGCGATGCGCTGGACGGCATCGAGCGCAGCATCTTGTCCTGTGACGAGCACCTTGCCGACGAGCGTCTGTGGGAGGGCCGAGATTGCGCCGCCGGCTGTTCCGTCGTTTGAGGCGATGATGGCCTGAATGTTGTTATTGGTTTGCGTGAGCGCGTCGTCCGTGATGCGGCGCGCCTCGCTCGCCAGCCAATCGCGTGCCGACTGGTCGGAGACAATCTTGATTGCGCCGCTCTCCTGTGCCGGTCTCAAAACGTTCATCTGTCCGTCGTGCAAAAGCTTTGCGTTGTAATCGGTCGGCGCTCCGCCGATCAGCACATAGTTGCCTTTGGGCTGCTTCTCAAGCGCGTAACGAGCCTGCATCTCTCCGACCTTGAAGACCTGGTGCGAGACGTAGAGATTGATGTTTGGGTTTTGAATCAAGCGGTCGTAGGAGATGACAGGCACGTTTTGACGACGCGCCATCTCGACAATCGAAGAAGCGGCCACGCCGTTGTGCGGCGCAACGATCAAGACCTTTACGCCTTTCGTCAGCATGTTCTCACACTGTTTCGACTGCACGGCGTCGTCGCCGTTGGCAACCTGTATCTCGACCTCAACGCCCAATTCTCTGGCACGCGCTTCGACCAGCTCGCGGTCGCGCTGCCAGCGCTCCTCTTTGAGCGTGTCCATCGAAAAACCGATCTTGATCTTGCCCGCCGGATCGGTCTTCGTCGCGCCGCCTCCGCCCCCGCCCTGTTCAGGCGGTTTGACGCATGCGCCCAGGGCGATGGCTGTCAACGTCAGACACAACAGATAAGAAGGCCACACTCTTTTGCAACGCATTGTTTGGAAACTCCTTCGCTCTTGAACACCAGGTTAGTTGTAACGATTCGGCTGCGGAAGTTGAATTTTTCGCTCGAAGACCGGCGCGCACCATGCGTGTAGAGAAACGCATTTGTGCGTGTAAAGATCGCAAGCTTTGCGGGGGACGATGATAAAGACTTTTTGAACGGGGCTAAGATTAACAAAGTGGCCGGGAAAAATCATTGTCAAATCTCTCTTTGAGTGCTATTTCTTTTCTCGTCAACCAGCAAAAATTTTTCCAATTTCCCCCATCGTTCTCGAACTTCTCTCAATCCTCTCGGCGTGCGTGCCAACTCGCGCGCGTTTTCGCTCTCTCAATGGCTATGTAGAGAGGGCGCACCGGTCACAGAACAAGGATGCATTACGGAGGTAAAAACCAATGCAACGCTGCCTCAAACCGATTCGCCTGTTTATCTTTGGCCTGCTTCTCTTCCTCTTTGCCCCGACCACATTCGCGCAATTCCGCGCCGCCGTTCAAGGAACAGTGACGGACGTAAATGGAGCAGTCGTCCCCGGCGCGACCGTCCGCTTGAAAAATAACGAGACGGGCAAAGAGCAGAACGTCGAATCGAGCGACGAAGGCTTTTATCGTTTCTCCGGCCTTGCTCCCGGCAGATACCAGGTCACGGTTGAAAAGGCAGGCTTCAAGATCAACGTTTTGGAGAACGTCGTCGTTGCCGCCGAAGAGACGCGCGGCCTCGACCTTGTTCTATCAGCCGGCGAAGTAACCGAGAGCGTCACCGTTACCGACACAACGGTGTCCGGGCTTGAAACAGAGAATGCCAATGTCGGCAAAGCGATTACTACCGAGGAGGTTCGTTCGTTGCCGCAGTTTGGGCGTGACCCATATGAGCTTGCGCGTCTGACGCCAGGCGTTTTTGGACAGGGTGCTCGCGGCGGAAGCGGCGGAGCTGTTGGCCTTCCAAACCAAACGGGGCCGGGGGGCTCAAACCGCGCCATCTTCCAGACAGAGAATCAACCGCAGATCTCAGCTAACGGGCAGCGCGTCTCTTCAAATAACTTTCAGGTTGACGGCGTGAGCGTCAACAGCCTTACCTATGGCGGCGCGGCAGTCATCACACCGAATCAAGAGTCGGTTAAGGAAGTGCGCGTACTTGCAAACAACTATTCGGCTGAATACGGACGCAACTCAGGCGCGCAGGTGCTCGTCGTCTCGCAAAACGGGACAAATGATTTTCATGGCAGCCTCTTTCTCAAGAACAACAGTCCGGGCCTCAATGCGTTTAATAAGTACGGCGGGCCGAATTCACCACCCGTTCGCGTCAACACACACCTCAACCAGTTCGGCGGCTCAATCGGCGGCCCGCTCCTGCTGCC
>CBDUCU010000570.1:0-2816 GCA_965365725.1 uncultured bacterium
AGCGAAAATTTCTGCGACATATAGCCGACTCTTTGCCGCACCTCGCCTGATCGCACGCGCCCCGACTCGCCCGCAAGCACGACTTCGCCGTCCGATGGGTCGAGCAAACCGGCGAGCATCTTGATGGCCGTCGTCTTGCCCGCACCGTTTGCGCCAAGCAGCCCATAGATTTCACCGTAGCCGACTTCGAGATCGATGCCGTTGACGGCCCTGAAATCACCGAAGACCTTTGTCAAAGCGCGTGCACCGATGGCGACCGCGCCCCGCCCGCGTTTACGAACTTCGCGCGCGTGCGGAAACGGCGCAGTCCGCGTCTCGCCGCCAAGCTCGCGCAGGATGGAGACGAACGTGTTTTCAAGCGTCGGTGCACCCGCACGCACACTTTCAATTTCGATGCTTGCAGCCGCAAGCGCCTCACGCACGACGCTCTCTCCTGTCTTTAACTCTTTGACCATCACGTCGAGACGGTCGCCGAAGCGTTGCGCGTCTTCCAACTCTTCTCTCGTGCTCAGGACAGCTTCGGCGTGGCTCAGGTCTGCGGCGCGCACTTCCAGACGCATAAAGCCCAGGCCCTGACGAAGCGCCGCAGGCGTGCCCGTCTGCCGTAGCTCGCCTTCGTAGATGAGCGCGACGCGCGTGCAGCGTTCCGCCTCGTCGAGATAAGGCGTGGCGACGATGATCGTCATCCCATGCTCGGAAAGACCCGCCAGCGTATCCCAAAACTCTCGGCGCGAAACCGGATCAACGCCGGTCGTCGGCTCGTCGAGCAGAAGGATTTTTGGTTCTGTAATAAGAGCGCACGCGAGCGCTAGCTTTTGTTTCATCCCGCCGCTCAAACGGCCCGCGAGTCTTTCGGTAAAACGATGCATGTCAAAGAGCGCAAGATAATGCATCGCGCGTTCGTCAATGATGGCGCGCGATAGATTCCTCAGTTCACCGATGTAGCGCAGATTCTCTGCAACCGTCATGTCCTGATAGAGACTAAAGGCCTGCGTCAGATAGCCGACGAAGGAGCGCGCCGCACGCGCCGTCTGCCCGAACATCAGAGCCTCGCCCGCGCTCGCCTGCATTACGCCGCCCATGATTTGAAAGACGGAAGTTTTCCCTGCGCCGTCCGGCCCGATAAGACCAAAGATTTCGCCCGCGCTGACTTTTAAATCAATTCCCTTAACGGCCTCGACCCGTCCATAACTTTTACGCAGCCCACGAAGCTCTATCGCCGCACCACTTTGACGCGCGCCTGCAACTCCATATCCGACGTTTTCCATTATCGATTCGTGAATCGTCAAATAGTTAATTCGTGAATCGTAAATCGATGTCAGCAACCAATATTTACGATTCACGACCGACGATTTACTGTCTTTTGCTCGCGGGCCAATTGTCACCTTCGACAAGTATCTCGCCGTCTGCCGGCATGCCCGGTTTGGCGAACCCTTGCGGGTCTGTCAGTTGAAGACGCACGCCGAAGACCTGTTTGACGCGGTCGTCGCGGAAGTATGTGTTCTCAGGCGTAAATGATGCTTCCGGGTCGATGCGCGCAACAATCGCTTCAAGCGGGCGCTTCGGGTCGGAATCGAGATAGACGCGCGCCGCCTGTCCCGTGCGGACGCGCCCAATCTCGCCTTCAGGCACAAAAGCGCGCAGGTAAATTTGATCGAAGTTGACGAGTGTGACGATGGTTGTGCCTGCAGCGACGACTTCGCCGGGTTCTGCTGCGCGCGTGGCGACGGTCGCATCAAAAGGCGCAACGATGGTCAGGTCTGCTTGTGTGGCTTCGGTTTCGCGCAGTTGCGCGCGTGCGCGTTCGGCATCGGCGAGCGCGCCGCGTACGTCCGTATCCGCCTGTGCGATCTGTCGCTCGACCGTGTTTGCCTGTTCGATGCGAATCGCGGGATTTGTGAGACTTGCGCGTGCGGCAATCAGACCGCCGCGCGCCACCTCGACCTGACGGCGCGCGGCACGTACAACCGCCGCTTGCGACTCTGCCGCCGCATGCGCCTGTCGCTCTGAACGCTCAGATACATCGCCCGTTTTTGCGAGCCGCGCAAACCTCTCATCGTCGTAGCGCGCCTGAGCGAAGGCGGCCTCGGCCTGTGCAAGCTGCGCTTCGGCCTGTGCGACCTGCGCCTCCGCCTGACGGACGCGCCCGCGCGCATCCTCGCGCGATTGCTCGATTGTCAGACGCGCCTGTTCCAACTGCGATTGCAAAACCGCAATCTGCTCGCGCGCGCGCGCCGCACGCGCTTCCGCCTGCTCGACCGCGAAACGCGCCTGCTCGACTCGCGCCTGCAAGCTCTCGTCGTCGATGACGGCGATTGTCTGTCCCGCCGTCACGCGGTCGCCCTCGCGTACAGTGATCTCGCGTATACGCCCCGAAGCTTTTGAGGCGACCGCAGCATCATCGCCCTCGATGCGACCGCTCACCTGTATCACGCCGCGCGGGGCAGCGGGTGCGCGCAAGAAAAAGTACCAAACGAGAAGCGCGGCGACGGCGACAAGCAGAACAGCGACGAGAGCGACGCGCGGACGCAGGCGACGACGTTTCGTAAGCACCTCGCCCGTTTTTTGTGCTGACGCTTGATCGTCCAAAGGTCTAGCCCCTTGCTCGTCGTCGCGCGTTTTTGTGCTCTCGTTTTTATCCATAAAAAAGCAGTGGTGACAGGAAGGCCAAGTAAGGGCAGTTTCGACATGCGCCCTTAGCTTTTTTTCGTCGCAGCGAGACCGCGCAAAATTAGATCGGCATGCGTGCGGCACAGAGCGCGGATGTCGAGCGCCTTGTCCGCATGCGGCTCCAGAGTATGTTTGTAGAGTAGCGA
>CBDUCU010000571.1:0-2801 GCA_965365725.1 uncultured bacterium
GTAGAGTTTAACGATAGAGACACAGTTATTGTATTGAACTGTGCGTGCTTTCTCTGTGGTTAAAAAAATTCTTGAGCACCTACAACCCCCGAAGGAGACAACGATGGAATATCCCCTGCACTTCACGTTCAAGCTCATCTCCATCGCGCGGCAGATCAGCGCTGTGGATGCGCGCGGCGGGCTTGTCTTTTACGTCAAACAGAAGGCCTTCAAACTAAAAGAGGCCGTGACGGTTTTCGCCGATCAGGAGCAGACGCGCCCGCTCTACACGATCAAGGCCGACCGCGTTATCGACTGGTCTGCGCGCTATAACTTTACCGACGCTGCGGGCAACTATCTCGGCTCGGTCAAACGCAAGGGCATGCGCTCGCTCTGGCGCGCTCATTACGACGTATTTGACGGCGAGCAGATCGTCCTGACGATTACGGAAGAGAGCGCGTGGACGAAATTTTTGGACGCGCTCGTCGGCGAAATCCCGGTGGTCGGAATGTTTACGGGCTACATGTTTCATCCCGCCTATCTCATCAAACGAACGAACGGCGCAGTCGTCATGCGCGCCGAAAAACAGCCCGCTTTTTTTGAGGGCAAGTTTGACGTAAACAAACACGCCGACCTCGACGAGCGCGAAGAAGTGCGCGCGCTTCTCTCAATTATCATGATGGTTCTGCTCGAACGCCGTCGCGGGTAATAAGAAACCCGAACGAGTGATGAGTTCATCACGCCGCCAAAAGGCACGGCAGAGCAGAAGCATTGCCGTGCCTTTGGCGCATCTCGTCGCTCGTCATGATCGCTCTTCGCCATTCAAGCCTGTTCGTCGTCCGTGTCGGCACTAGTGTAAAATCATGACGGCATCGATAACGATTTTCACACCTCCATTATTTGAAAGAAGACCTTCCGTCATGACAAAAGAAGCGACAGAACGAACAAACTGGCAAGCTGGAAAGACGCGCGCCGAGCGCGACTCGATGGGAGAGATTGAAGTCGCCGCCGACAGGTATTGGGGCGCGCAGACGCAGCGTTCGCTTATTCATTTCGACATCGGCGGCGACCGCATGCCGCGCGCGATGATTCGTGCGCTCGGCGTTTTGAAAAAGGCCGCCGCGCTCGTCAACGAAGAACTCGGGAAACTCTCTTCGGACAAGGCGCGGCTTATCGCGCAGGCCGCCGACGAAGTGATCGAAGGCCGACTCGACGCGCATTTCCCCCTGCGCGTGTGGCAGACGGGTTCGGGCACGCAGACCAACATGAACGCCAACGAGGTGATCTCAAATCGCGCCATCGAAATCGCAGGCGGCGAGATGGGAAGCAAGTCTCCTATTCATCCCAACGACGACGTAAACATGTCGCAGTCGTCAAACGACACGTTCCCGACAGCGATGCACATCGCTGCTGCCGAACAGATGACGACGCTTATCCCGGTCGTGCGCGAATTGCACAATGCGATCGATGCGAAAGCAAAAGAGTTCTCGGACGTGGTCAAGATCGGTCGCACACACTTGCAGGACGCAACGCCTTTAGCCGTCGGGCAGGAGTTTTCGGGTTGGGCCTCTCTGCTGGCGCGCGACGTTGAAAGATTGGAGATGACCTTGCCCGGTCTCTACGACCTTGCCATCGGCGGAACGGCGGTCGGCACAGGTCTCAACTCTCATCCCGAATTCGCAGAGCGCGCCGCCTCGAAGATTGCCGAGTTGACGGGGCTTCCGTTTACACCGCATCCGAACAAGTTTGCGGCGCTCTCGGCGCACGACGAGCTTGTCTTTGCGAGCGGCGCGCTCAAGACTTTGGCCGCGTCTCTGATGAAGATTGCGAATGATATTCGCTGGCTCGCTTCAGGGCCGCGCGCAGGCATCGGCGAGCTGATTCTGCCCGAGAACGAGCCGGGTTCTTCAATCATGCCGGGCAAGGTCAACCCGACGCAGTCTGAGGCGATGACGATGGTCGCCGTTCAGGTGATGGGCAACGATGCCGCCATCGGGTTTGCAGGCTCGCAGGGCAACTTCGAGCTGAACGTCTTCAACCCTGTGATGATTCACAACCTGCTCCACTCAATCAGACTTCTGCGCGACGCGTGCCGCAGCTTCGTTCATCACTGCGTCGAAGGCATCGAACTCAATCGCGCGCGGATTGAAGAGAACCTGCGCAGCTCACTGATGCTCGTCACCGCGCTCAACCCGCACGTCGGCTACGACAACGCCGCCAAGATTGCCAAAAACGCACACAAGCGCGGCATCTCTCTGCGCGAATCGGCGGTTGAGCTGGGACTTTTGACCGCCGAGCAGTTTGACGCTTACGTCAAGCCGGAAGAGATGACGCACCCGTAAAGACGAGCGAGCACGTAAGCTGAGCCGCTAAGCAGCAAAAGACTGTTTTTAACTTCCTTGCGGCTCAACGCTTGCGGCTCACTTGGAGAGCGTACTTTGCGCCGTATCGCGCATCTAATGTTTTGCGGAGCAGCGCTCGCTTGCTCGGCCCGTCTCAAGGCTCTATATTTCGCGTTTCGCGCTGGCGGTGTTGAGCGTCGTCCGCAAGCGCGTGGAGGGTGAAAGAGAATGTCTGTGCTGGCATTAGAAAATTTGGTCGAGTCGCCGAAGCTTGAAGACTATTTTGGGCTCTCGGACGCGGAGTTGCACGCGCGCATCGAACGCGCGCGCCGTACTCTGGGAAGCCGCCTCGTCATCCTCGGTCATCACTATCAGCGCGATGATGTGATTGAGCACGCCGATTTTACGGGAGATTCTTTCAAGCTCTGCGTGCAGGCCGGCGCGCGTCCCGAAGCCGATTTTATTGTCTTTTGCGGCGTG
>CBDUCU010000572.1:0-2787 GCA_965365725.1 uncultured bacterium
ACAAACTTTGACGAGACGGAACGCTCGCACCTCTCGCCGGGCCAGCCGGCTGATCCTTTCGTGCGGCAGCTCCGGCCCGGCTTTACCGATTTGCGCGGTCTGTTGAGCTTTACCGACGGGCCGCAGACAAAGACGAACTTTAATCGCTTTGCGCCGCGCGTCGGCTTCGCCTACAGCATCAACGACAAGACCACTGTGCGCGGCGGCTACGGACTTTTCTACGTGCCGCTTTCGCTTGAGCCGACAACGGCGCAGGGAAACAACTTTACGACGAGCCTTGTTCAAGCCACGCAGACCGTTCAGGTCGTCCAGCCGGGCGGCTCGCAAAATCAGACGGTCTTTCTCACAAATCCTTTTCCCAATGGATTGCCGGGCACGCCGGGCAGCTCGCTCGGAGCCAACACTCTGATCGGGCAGGGCATACAGGCCGTCGAGCCTGAGCGCGGCAACGCCTACAACCAGCAGTGGAACTTTGTTTTGCAGCGCGAGCTGGCGCGCAACCTCGTCCTTGATGCGGCCTACGTCGGCAGCTACGGCTTACGCCTGCCGATCCAGAGCGTCAACCGCAACCAGTTGCCGACGGAGTTTCTCGACTACGCGCGGGCCAACTTTAACCAACCGAACACGTGCAGCACGCAGACGGCTGCACCCTTTACGCTCAACGCGGCCTGTACGACCGTGACGGCCTTTTTCAATCAACAGGTGGCGAATCCGTTTTTCGGCATCATCACCAATCCAAGCTCGGGGCTGCGCAATCAGTTTGTCGCGCGCTCGCAGCTCTTAAAGCCCTTCCCGCAGTACGACTCCGTCACGATTTTCCGTCCACACTGGGGGCGGAGCAAGTATCACGCGATGCAGCTCAACGTGCAGAAGCGTTTTAGCGACGGCCTTTCGATGACGGCCAACTACACCTGGTCGAAGCTGATGGATACGGGCGGCGTTGGCAACGGCGCGGCCTTCCTCGATCCCACGTCGATCGAAAACATCTACGACTTTCAGGGCGAATACTCGCTCTCGACCTTGGACGTGCCGCATCGCTTTGTCGCAAGCTGGAGCTACGAGCTGCCTTTCGGACGCGGCAAGCGTTTCGCAGGCAAATTGAGCGGCGTTGCGCAGGCGCTCCTCGGCGGCTGGCAGACGAGCGGCTCGGCGACATGGCAATCGGGTGCGCCCGTCGCCATCATCGCCACCAACACCCTGCCCATCGGCTCGGCAACCAGACGACCAAACCGTCTCGAAGGCGACGCCGGATTTGGATTAGACGATGCGCGCGAGCGCGTCCGCAACAGCGAGACGTGGTTCGACACGACGCGCTTTACGTCGCCCGCCGACTTCACGCTCGGCAACGCCGCGCGCACCTACGACGACGTGCGCCGCGACACATACAAAAACGTCAACCTCTCGTTGCTCAAAAATTGGTATTGGAACGAAGGCCGCCAGAAGCTTCAGATGCGCGCCGAATTTCTCAATGCCTTTAACATGGTCGTCTTCGGTACGCCGGGCAACAACGTCAACGTCGCGCCCAACAATACACAGACCGGTTTCGGCCAGATTCGCACGCAGGGCAACCTTCCGCGCACAATCCAACTGGTTGCGCGCTACACGTTCTAAACAACAGAGGATAGGGGTCAGAGGTTAGTGCAGCCAGTTTTGAGCTAACCTCTGACCTCTATCCCCTAATCTCTTTGAGATGACCGGCCTACTTCTTCTTCTCGTCTTCGCCGTTTTTGCCGCGCTGATGTTTGCGCGTTTGATGCCGGCGCTTCTCGCCGTGCCTGCGATGGCGGTGGTGGTGGCGGTCGTCGTCGGACTGCCTCTGCCCAACATCCTAAACGACGTGATGGCGGCGGGCGCGATCAAGCTTGCGCCCGCCTACATCGCCGTCTTTGCCGGAGCGATGCTCGGGCGCGTGATGATTCAAACCGGGATAGCCGAAGAGATCATCAAGCGCGCGGCTGAGTTTGGCGGAGACCGCCCGCTGGTGGTCGCGGTGGGTTTGATGTTGGTGACGGCCGTTCTCTTTACTTCTCTGACGGGGCTTGGCGCAATCATCATGGTCGGCTCGCTCGTCTTGCCGATCATGATGAGCTTGGGGTTGCCGCGAAAGCTCTCGGCGATCCTTTTTTTGCTCGCCTTCGCCACTGGCTTTATCTTCAACATCGCGCTCTGGACGCTCTACCGCCAGCTTCTACAGCTTGCGCCGACAAGCGATTTGCCGCCCGAGATTCCGCGTTTCGCCGCCGGACTTTTCATCATTACGGCTGTCGCTGTCGCCGTATATGCGGTTGTCGCGTCGCGCCGCGCCGAAGGCTCAAGCTTTTGGGCCGTCGCTACAAAAGATGAGTTGATCGAGCGCGAAGGCGCGGAGCGTCGCTCTGTTCCGCTCATCTCTTTTCTGACACCGTTTGTCCCGCTCTTTCTCTATGTCGGGTTGGGCTGGCGCGAGCTTCCGTCTTTTGTCGGCGGTGCGCTCTTCGGCGTACTCACGACGCGCCCGCGCGCGGCTGTGCGAACGCTGACGGCGGCGATGGTGCGCGGCGTTGAGGACGGCGCTCCGGCGGCCATCCTGATGATCGGCATCGGCATGCTCTTAAACGCCCTGACGCTCCCCGACGTAAAGACCGCGCTCGCGCCAATCGTGACGGCTGTGCCGATCGGTTCGCCCCTCGCGAAGGTCGGCGTGCAGCTCACCGACTCGATCTACGTCGTCGTCAACATGGGCATCATGACCCGCATGGGCGACGTCGCGTGGAAACAGCTCGGCGAGAGCGATGAATTCACCCGCTG
>CBDUCU010000573.1:0-2777 GCA_965365725.1 uncultured bacterium
GCCTTTGTTCAGCTCAAGGACGGAGCTGCCGCGACCGAACAAGAGTTGATTGAATACTGTCGCAGACACCTTGCCGAATTCAAGTGCCCCAAATCAATCAAGTTTCTTACAGCGATGCCGAAAGGCCCAACCGGGAAAGTTTTGAAGCGAGAGCTTATCGGGCGCAAATAAATTGGCCCGCCTCTGTGCTGAAATCCTCAGGTGTCAAGGTTCCAGTCGCATGATCGATCATGACAATATTATGGTCTGAAAAACCTGAGATAGATTGCGCACCGCAGAATTCAAAGCACTGCCCGTTACACTCTTTAGCCTCGGTTAAAACATTCCGCGCGTTCAGAAAATGATTGGTCAGCACAATTGCAAATGCACCTGACTGCCCGTTGACCGTGAGCAAGGAGCAGCGCATAACCGGCGGCTCGATGGCGGTCCGGCGCAACAACACGATTTTTAAGAATCAAGGCGACTGCATCCAGTATGTCAACACGGGCAAATAACCCGTGTGCGGCGACTAGATGAAAAGGGTCTCCGGCTTTCCGTGCCGGAGACCCTTTTTTCATATAGATGTTGTGAAGCGTCGGGCGATTGAAGTAAATTGCGCGCACAAAGGCTCTCCGAAGTTTTTCTTTTTCTGGAGTTGGCAATGCAAAGAATGTTCTTGGCGCTCGCCACGTCGCTGGCGCTTGTTTTCTCAAGCAGCCTGATCTTCAAGCGTGCGTCTGCACAGAGCGGCGCAAATGCTGATAAGGGAGCGCGCCGTCAGCGCATCGCGCAGGCTGCCGAAAATATGCGCGCAAAACTGATCGAGCAAAGACGCGATTTTCATATCCACCCGGAGTTGTCGAACCGTGAGGAGAGAACGGCGCGCGTGGTGGCGGAGCGTCTGCGCGAGATTGGATTGACGGATGTCAAGACGGGCGTTGGAAGGCACGGCGTTGTGGCGCTGCTCAAAGGCGGGCGGCCCGGCCCGGTCGTCGCGGTGCGCGCAGACATGGACGCGTTGCCGATCAACGAAACGATTGACGTGCCTTACAAATCGAAGAATCCGGGTGTCAAACACGCCTGCGGGCACGACGTGCATACGACGGTCGAGCTTGGAGTGGCCGAAGTTTTGAGCAAGATGCGCGAAGAGATACGCGGGACGATTAAATTTATCTTTCAACCGGCGGAAGAAGGAGCGCCGCCGGGCGAGGAGGGCGGCGCTGGTCTGATGATAAAAGAAGGCGTGCTTGACAACCCTCGCCCCGACGCAATCTTTGGACTCCACACCGACCCTGCGCTGCAAGTCGGGCAGATCGGCTGGCACTCAGGCCCGGCGATGGCTTCTTCGGATACATTTGCAATCACGATTCGCGGCAAGAACGCGCACGGCGCGCAGCCGCAGATGGGCGTTGATGCTGTGGTCGTCGCATCGCAGTGCGTGCTGGCGCTGCAACACATCCGAAGTCGTCGCATCGACCCGCTTGAGCCTCTGGTCATTACAGTGGGAACGATTCAAGGCGGCTCGCGCTTTAACGTCATCGCTTCGGAAGTAAAACTGACAGGCACGATGCGCACGCTCAACGAAGCGGTGCGCGAGCGCTCAATCGCACTGATGCGCGAGACGCTGCAAAACGTGACGGCGGCTTACGGCGCGAGCTTTGAACTGACATTTGAGGGGAGCAATCCCGTCACCTTTAACGAGCCGTCGCTTGTTACTGAGAGTTTGCCGACGATTCGCGCCGTCGTCGGCGATGCAAACGCCCTGTCGATCAAGCCTTTTATGCCGGCGGAAGATTTCGCGCGTTATCAAAAGGTCGTGCCCGGCTTCTACTTCTTTCTCGGCGTGGGCAACCGCGAGAAGGGAATCACCGCCGGTTGGCACACGCCCGAGTTCGACGTTGACGAAGAGAGCCTCGTCGTCGGCGTAAAGGTGATGACAAACACGCTGCTTGATTATCTCGACCGGCACGCCGATGCAAAGTGAGCGACAGGAAGATAATTAACCACAGAGGCATGAGAGGCATAGTTCAATCAAAGCTGCGTCTCGCGTGCCTCTGTGGTTAATAACATTTCCCCACTTGAATCAATACTCACAAAGCTGCGGGCGGAACATGTTCAGGTGTTTGCCGACTCATACATTAAGAACCGGCGCGGCGAACGTCGTCTCTTTATCAAGCGCGTGATTCTGACTCTCGCTCTCGTCATACTTGTCGGCGTGCCGCTCGCAGTTTATGCCCTGCGACGATTAGAGCGCGCGTTGATCTTTTATCCCGTGGCGTTTGACAACGGGCCGACCTGGAGACTGCCCGAAGGCGGCGAGGATGTTTGGTTTGACACGTCCGACGGCGTGCGTCTGCACGGATGGTTTCTAAAATCGCAAAGAGATGCGTCGGCACAGACGATTCTTTACTTTCATGGCAACGGCGGAAATCTAAGCTACACGCGATGGCTTGGCGAAGAACTGTCAAAGCGAGGCTTTGACGTGCTGCTCTTTGATTACAGGGGCTATGGTCGAAGCGACGGCGTATCAACGAGCGAGAAGAGTCTTTTCACGGATGCCGTTGCGGCCTACGAATTTTTGACAAACGTGCGCAGCGTGCGACCCGATTCAATCGTGCTCTACGGGCAATCGCTCGGCACAACCGCCGCCGTCGAGATTGCCGCGCGAAAGCCTTGCAAGGCTTTGATTCTCGAATCGGGTTTAAGCTCGGCGAGCGACATGGCGGCGGTTGTCTTTCCCGCTCTGCCGCGCTTTCTGCATCGGCTTGCCGCAAATCGTCTGGACTCGGTAAGAAAAA
>CBDUCU010000574.1:0-2771 GCA_965365725.1 uncultured bacterium
AGCTTTGAGGCCGTGCCTGAAGCTCTGCCGCCGTCAGCCGAATAGTCAGAGACAAAGTAAGTGTGAGCGAGAGAAAATCGAGCTTGCACTTCATCTAACAAAAGACCGCCTGAGCGTCGCCAAAACGCTCAGGCGGTCTTTCTGTTTGGTCAAATGGAAATTGCTCCAAGGCTTTCAGTCGGAGCAAAGATGACCCGCGCGGAGTCCGTGACGCGTCTCGAACTCAAGACAAATTTAGCTCTGTGTTTGCCTCTCTTGATCGTCTTGCAAAGCGTAAACTCCTGCGCGTCTGTACGACTCGTCAAGAAGTTCGACCGGATGGGCTACCTCCAAATTCATTCCGGCAAGACCTGCGCCCGCCGCAATCTGTATGTGACAACCAGGGTTTCCCGTGACAAGCACCTGTGCACCCGTCTCACGCACGTGCGCGAGTTTTTCTGCCAGAATGCGCCCGGACAATTCAGTCTCAAGCAAGTTATAAACGCCCGCGCCGCCGCAGCAAACGTCGCTGCCTTCGAGCGGGACGAAACGCAGTCCGGGTATTGCAGCCAGCATCGCAAGCGGCTGCGTGTATGCGCGTTGACCGTGAATGAGATGACAGGAAGCATCGTAGGTGACAAGCCTTTGATCCAGACGTGCGCCCTCGCACAAACCTACGGCCTCAAGCTGCTGGCTTACGTCGTGCACGCGCGCCGAAAACCGACGAGCCTTATCTCGGTAAGCCTCGTCGTCTGCAAGCAGGTGCGAGTATGAGACGAGCATCGCGCCGCAACCGCCAGCGTTTGTCACCACATTTGCATCTTCGCGGCTGCTGAACGCATCGATGTTTTGACGTGCAAGACGACGCGCGCCTTCCAGGTCGCCCGCGTGTGCGTGGAGCGCGCCGCAACAGACTTGCGTGCGCGGCGCTGAAACCTCGCAACCGTTTGCCGCCAGCACGCGCATGGTCGCATCATTCACACGTTTGAAGAGTCCCTCCATCACGCAGCCTGTAAACAGATCGGCGCAAGCTGTGTTAGCGGATAAAGAAAGGCGTTCATCGCGTCGTTGCTGCTGCTTACTGAGGTCTATTTGCGTCTCGGATTTTTTGTCGTCTGAAGTTTTCAAAGAAGGCGAGGATGCTTCGAGCAGCGCAATCGCAAGTAGAAATCTCTCAGGAATCAGGCGGACAAGAAAGGTCTTGAGAATCAAACGCGGGATTCGAAGGTCGCGCAGGGCGCGCGCGGCGTGAAAAGAGAGGCGCAGACGACGAGGATGCGACCACACGTGTCGGAGAACAAAGTTGAGCGCGCGCGCCGTCAACCCGCGCGGTCTGGCAACCTTAGCGATGTCGGAGCGCGCGGCTTCGAGCAGTTGGCCGTATTCGACTCCTGCGGGACAGACGCTCTCGCACGCGCGACAACCCAGACAACGACTGATGTGATTGCGAAACGATTGAGACCGAAGCGGCAGGTGGCCTTCTTCAACGGCGCGCATCAGATAGATGCGACCGCGCGGGCCGTCGTTTTCGTCGCCCGTGTGAATGTAGGTCGGACAGGCTTCGAGACACAGCCCGCAGTGGACGCATGCCAGAATCTTCTGCTCGCTGGCGGAAAGCGCTTGCGTGTCGTGAGCGTTGTCTTTCATCGGTTCTAAATTTGGTCGGGCCAGAAACAACCGGACGAGAAAATCATCTGCGGGTCGAGCTGTGATTTGATGCGCTGCATGATTTTGCTTTGCGCATCGGTCAGACAAGTAGCAGCGAATTCTTGTTTGAGTTCGTTGGCAGCCCTGTCGATTAGAAGTGCGCCGCCCACAGCGCGCGCTGCCGCTTGCAGCGACCGCACATCCGTCGCCTGTTTCGAGACAGCAGTATTTGTTTCTCCAAAAAATATATGCTCGCGCCCAATGCCGAGGCTCGCGTGCCACGCGCACGACTCCTCGCAGGTCAGAGAGTTGCTCGTCAAAGCCTCGATCATTGCGCCGAGATTAGAGGGCCGCACAGAGACGCGCAGGGCGTTCCACGAACTGTTTCGTAAGCTCAACGACTGAAGCTTCGACCAAAGCGAAGCCTCAACGGATGCGTGTTCTGTTGAAGCGATGATCTCATCCATCTCTTTGCAGACGCGCAAAGCCTCTGCCACCTGCCACAACACGGTTTCCACAGAACCGGCAAAGCGAATCAACAGCGCGTAAAAGTCTCGCTCTAAATTTTCAATTACTTCGCAGGCCGCGCGCGGCGAGAGAAGCTCAATGGCGGTTGGCAATAGTCCTGCATTAACAATTTTTCGACCCGCTTCGAGAAGAGAGAAAAGATTCTTTGCGAGAACGACGACGCTTGTCTCGCGCAATGGCAAAGGCCGCAGCTTAAAAGTGGTTTCGAGAATCAAGCCGAGCGTGCCGAAGCTTCCGACGAAAAGCTTTGAAAGATCGTAGCCCGCGACGTTTTTGACCACGCGACCGCCGACGCGAATCAAAGTGCCGTCGGCAAGCGCGACTTCCATTCCGAGAACGTGCGCACGCAAGGGGCCGTAAGCGAAAGACTCCGCTCCTGTAAGACCTGTAGCAAGGATGCCGCCAAGCGTCGAGCGTCCATCGTCGGGCGGATCAATTGGAAGACGTTGACCTGTTTTGGCGAGCTCACGGTTAAAGCTTGAAAGAGTCAGCCCGCTTTGAGCAGTGGCGACCAAATCTGCCGGCTCATGCTCGACGATCTTTGAAAGTCGCGTCGTCCTGAGAACGATGCCGGCACGCGCGGGAGCCTTATCCGTGTTGAACCAAAGACCAGCGCC
>CBDUCU010000575.1:0-2766 GCA_965365725.1 uncultured bacterium
AATAGCTGTGTCCCGCCGTGACATAGTCGATGCCGGCCCCGACATGGTGCAGGAGATGATGGAGCGGCTGCCCGCAGCCACAGTGGCAGAGGTCAAGCCCGGTCAGATGATCGTCTTCAGCACGACGGGTGTTGACCCCAAGCGTGTCACGGCCATTCAACTTATCGCGGGCATCGAGCCTCTGATTGCAATGATGCAGGCACGCGCTGGAGCGCGTCCGGGCGGTGGCGCAGCAGGCGGCCCGGGCTTCGGTGATGGGCAGATGGGCTTTAGCTTCGGCATCGGACAACCATAATTGAAATTCAATGTCCGTTGTCAGTAGTTCCGTTGTCATCGCTTGTTAACCTTTCATCTTTAAGTGAAAACGTCAGGTTGCATCAGACAAACAACGGACTAGCGACAACGGACAATTCTTTACAAAGGCACTCAAATGAAATTTATCAATAGAAACTTAAAAAGGGCGATTGCATTCGTTCTTGTGCTCATGCTTGCGGCTCCGGTCGCGGTCTTTGCACAGCAGGGAGCGACAGGCGTGCTGCGCGGTCAGGTGACTGATGAGTTTGGCGGCGTGATTGTCGGCGCAAAGGTTATCGCCATCGATGCGGCTGGAAACGAGCGGACGGCGACGACCAATGAAGAAGGGCGTTACGCCATCAACGGGCTTGCTCCGGGCAAGGCAACTGTGCGCGTCATCGTGGCAGGTTTTGCCTCTTACGAAAACACAGAGTATGAGATGGTCGTCGGGCGAACCGAGCCTCTGGACATCAAGCTCGCCGTCTCGCTCGACCAGGAAGAGGTCAGCGTCAGCGCCGACGCGGGGGTTGATACCGCGCCTGAGAATAACGCCGATGCGCTTGTGCTGCGCGAAAAGGATTTGGAGGCGCTGCCCGAAGACCCCGATGAATTGGCGGCGGCTTTGCAAGCTCTGGCCGGACCTTCTGGCGGGCCAAACGGCGGACAGATTTTTGTTGACGGCTTTTCAGGCGGGCGCATGCCTTCGCGCGATACGATCCGTGAAATCCGCATCAATCAAAACCCTTTCACGGCTGAGAATGACCGGCCCGGTTTTGGCGGTCGCATCGAGATTCTGACGCGTCCCGGCACGGATCGTCTGCGCGGCTCAACCTATTTCACCTTTATGGACGAGAGCTTCAACTCTCGCAACCCTTTCCTGCGTACGGACAAACGTCCGGCCTATCAGATGCGTCGCTACGGCGGCAACCTCTCCGGCCCAGTCAAAGAAAAGGTCGCCTCGTTCTTTGTTGACTTCGAGCGTAATGAGGACGATGAAAACGACATCATCAACGCGCGCGTGCTCGACCCTTTGAGCTTTGCCGAAGCGCCGTTTGTGCTTGCCGTGCCGACGCCGCGTCGTCGAACATCGTTTAGCCCACGCTTCGATTATCAAATCAATCAATCGAACACTCTCGTTGCGCGCTACAATTTCTTTCGACTTGATCGCAACAACGAAGGCTTAAATTCCGAGTTTGCACTTCCGACTCGCGCCTTCGACACAACGACGCAACAGCACCAGTTGCAGCTTACCGAGACGGCTATTCTTACGCCGCGCGTCGTCAACGAGACGCGCTTTCAATTCGTGCGCAACCGCAACGAGCGCGACGGAGACAATTCGATTCCTTCGGTCAACGTGCAGGGCGCATTCTTCGGCGGCGGCGCGCAGGTCGGCGAATCCTTCAACGAAGACACGCGTTACGAATTGCAGAACAACACGTCGTGGACGCTGGGCAACCACTCGTTCAAGGCGGGCGGTCGGTTGCGCGCCATCTCGATCACCGACTACTCGGTGCAAAATTTCGGCGGCACATACACATTCGCCGGCGGCCAAGTTCAGTCAGAGGGTATCAACCTCACCGCGCTCGAGCAGTTTCGTCGAAACGTGCAGGGGTTGACGGGCGGCGCGCCGTCGCAGTTTTCAATCACGCAGGGCGAGCCGCAGGCCGAAGTGACGCAGTACGATTTCGGCGGCTTTATTCAGGACGACTGGAAAGTCAGACCTAATCTTACAGTAAGCTTCGGTCTGCGCTATGAGACGCAGACAAACATCGACAGCAAATTCAACTTTGCACCGCGCGTCGCCGTCGCATGGTCGCCGGGCGCTCCGGCGCAAGCAGGCCAAGCGCCCAAGACCGTCATTCGCGGCGGCTTCGGTATTTTCTACGACCGCGTCAGCGAGAATCTGACGCTTCAAGAGAATCGCTTCAACGGCGGACAGCAGCAGTTTTTTGTTGACACGCGTACGCAGGTGGGCCGGGATTTTCTAAATCAGGTTCGCTTTAACGCTGATGGCACGGTTGCTTTCCGGCCCTCGCTTTCAAACATCACGGCCACGCCCGTCGTCACGCGTCGCGTCGATGAAAACCTTCAAGCTCCATACACGATGTTCGGCGGCATCAACATCGAGCGTCAGCTTGCCAGGACCGTGACCGGGTTTGTTTCAATCGGAACGATTCGTGCGCGCCACACTTTGCGCCTGCGCAACATCAACGCGCCTCTGCCCGGTACGTTCAACTTTTTCAACCCGACGCTCTCAAATCCTATTCGCCCCGTCCCCGGCGTTGGCGATCTCCTGCAGTATGAATCGAGCGGCGTGTCAAATCTCAAACAGTTGTCGGTTGGACTCAACACACGTCTGAATCCGAATTTTTCGATCTTTGCCAACTACACTTTGGCAAGCTCGAAATCGGATACGGAAGGCGGCTTTGGACCGTTCGGCGGCGGCGTTATCGGCTCGCCCTCGAACCCTTA
>CBDUCU010000576.1:0-2757 GCA_965365725.1 uncultured bacterium
GATCGGCTCGTGGCGACCGACGCGCTCGACTCCGTACCCGCCTGCATGCTCGCCGCGTCTCAAGGCATTTGCCGAAACGATCTACTGGAGCGAGCGCGCATGGCGCGAAGAGATGCGACGCTCGACGCACAGTTATCGCCTATTCAAATCGTCGCTTGCCGTGCGACTCGAACGGTTGAGATTGCAGGCGCTCGTGCGTTTCGCCTTTGCCGCCGCGCTCGTCTCGCTTTGCGCGCAGGCGGGGTTGCTTCCGCTCTCAATCATCTATTTTCACCGCATCTCGCCGTCGGCGCTGCTGCTCAACGTCTTTGTCGGCGCGCTCATGGTCGCGCTCTCGTTTTCGGCATTGGCCGCGCTCCTTGCGTCTCAAATCAGCATTCAACTCGCCGCGCCATTTATATCGCTGGCGGAGACGGCAAACGCTTTGATGACGCATAGCGTCGATCCTTTCATCGCCATCGGCGCGGCGAGCATGCGCGTGCCCGAATACACGGGCGCGGCAACGCTCGTCTATGCTCTCTACTACTTGCCGCTCGGCGCGCTCGCCTATGCACTGCAAAGATGGTCGCCCATCTCTGCGCCTGACGCGGCAAATTCCGAAAAACGTTTTCGTCTTCGACGCATCGAGAGAATTTCTGCTGTTGCTCTTGTCGTGTTGTTCTGCCTGATCGTCTTTCATCCGTTTAGCGCCCGCCGACCCGACGGCAGACTAAGAGTTGATTTTCTTGACGTGGGACAGGGCGACTCGATACTTGTGACGATGCCGGACGGCAAGACGCTGCTTGTTGACGGTGGCGGGCGGCCACGTCTCGATTTGGCGCGCAGCAGCCATGAGACGGAAACGATTGAGGCATTTGAGCGCGACGCGCGCAGCATCGGCGAGGCTGTTGTCTCTGAGTATCTTTGGCATTGCGGACTCGACCGCGTCGATTATGTGCTGGCAACACACGCCGACGCAGATCACATCGACGGCCTTAACGACGTGTTGCGAAATTTTAGAACGAAGGCCGCCATCGTTGCCCGCACGCCCGCAAACGATGCAGAATTCGCACAATTTGCAAAATCAGCAAGGCGCGCAGGCGTGCCGCTCTACACGGTCGGTCGCGGCGATACGATGAGCTTTGGCGATGTCGAGATTGAGATTCTCTGGCCGCCGCCCGTAGATTGTGAGAAACGTCTTTCGCCTAACGACGATTCGCTGGTGATGCGAATCCGTCTCGGCGCAAAGACGATTCTTTTAACGGGCGACATAGAGCGGCATGCAGAGGCAGCACTTGTCTCCACTGCGCGAGTAGAATTGCAGGCCGATGTAATCAAGGTTGCACATCATGGAAGCAAGACTTCTTCAATGCACGAGTTTGTCGAAGCGTCCGCGCCCGGTCTGGCAATTATTTCGGTTGGTCGTGATTCGCCTTACGGACACCCGCATGCGGAGGTCGTCGCTCGGTGGCGTGAACGCGGAGCGCAGGTTTTGACGACGGGCGACAGCGGCATGATCAGCGTCAGCACAAACGGTGAAGACCTTCGGGTCAGGACTTTTGTTAAGTAGATAAGACGCGCCTGCTTTGATTGTCCTGCGCCGAAAAGCTATATTTCCCCGCACGCGATCCCGTAAACAAACACACAAAGCATGTCTGAAAAAAATGATATGAATCAAGCCGAACGATCCGATAATTCGCCGCTCTTTGACCGTCGTCCCTGGGGCACTTTCACCGTACTCGACGAGGGGGCAAACTATAAGGTCAAACGCATCGAAGTCTTGCCCGGCAAGCGTCTCAGCTATCAGAAACATTCTCGCCGCGATGAACATTGGATGGTCGTCGGCGGCACAGGCCGCGTTACGCTCGACGGACGCGACGTAACGGTTCGCACAGGTGAAACCATCGACGTTCCTATCGGCGCATCACACCGCATCGAAAATCCCGGCGATGAGCTTCTCGTCTTTATCGAGATTCAACGCGGCGATTATCTCGGCGAAGACGACATCGTTCGTCTCGACGACGACTTCGGCAGGGCAAAGTGAAGCCGTCCGTTGTCCGTCGTTCGTCGCCCGTTGTCTGCTGCTTCCATCGAACGACCTTTTGCTGACAATAAACAACTCCGACTGCGCGCATAAGCAACGGAGAATCGACAACTGACGTTTTTATTCCGCCAAAAATATGCGCAGGTCGCGGACGTTTGTGCCGGTGGGGCCTGTCGTGAGTGCATCGCCGAGCGCGGCGAAGAAGCTGTAAGAGTTGCTTCCAGAGAGAAAGATTTGTGCGTCAAGGTTTTGGGCGCGGGCGCGTGTGAGCGTCGTCTGGTCGCTGATTGCTCCTGCGGCTGAACTGTTGCCGTCGATGCCGTCCGTACCCGCGCACAGTGCAATAAAGCGTCGGGGAAGCGTTTTGTCAGCGCGATTTTTAAGAAGCCTCTCAAATTCGAGTGCGGCGCGCAGCGCAGTCTCACAGCTGCGATCGAGGCCTCGCCTTGGTTTCCGCGCGCCTACTATGCGCGAGGTACCTTGAGTGCGCGACGCGGGAAGCCGCTCGAGGCCGTCGACGATCTCAAGCGGGCGGCGCGAATGGACCGTGCCGACTATCGCCCGCACCTCATGCTCGGCATGATCTACAAGAAGGAGTTCGCCGGCGCGCAAAACGGGCTAGCTGCATCGAATCTCCCAGGATGGGTCTAGGGACGGGGCGGGAGGCGGTCGGCCGGAGTGATCACCACCCCCGCCATCGCAATCCATGCACTCAAGTCGGGCACCGCTCGGTC
>CBDUCU010000577.1:0-2745 GCA_965365725.1 uncultured bacterium
CATCTACCCCGGCACCTGCCGCCATGGCCTGCCCGCGGGACGCACGATGCGCAGAGGCTCGCGCACACGCGGCCCAACCGTTGTGCCTGCGCCGGTCGAGTTGTTTGAACGTGCGACGCTTCCTCGCTGCGCAGGAAGCGTCGTCAAAGAGTTTCTTTCGACATCGACCGGCGTGATCGGGAGGCGACCACGCACAGGCTCGCCCGTCACCGCACGCCGCGCGATGTCGCCCGCCGCCGCACGCGCACGAATCGAATTTACGCCAAACTCGCGCGCCGGAACTGACGTGACTGCTCGAAGAAAGATTGGATTTGTTCTTTCGAGATTGGCGACGTCGCGCGCGCGTAACGGCGAGAGCCGTTCGGGCCTGTTGTGCCAGCGCCGTCCGCGCGGGTCGTATTGCCCGTGCGCGAGCGGATACCAGGCGACGTGTTCGCCGTGAGAAGTCGGGATATAGACGAAGGCGACAAGCGCGGGCCGCCACCAAGCACGTCGATAGTTGTAGCCGTAGCCGCGCGGCGCCCAGCACCAGTTGTTGTTATAGACGACCCAGCGACCGTAGTGATAAGGCGCCCATCCCCAATCCTCATCGGCGACCCAGGTCCAACCGTAAGGCGAGACCCAACGCCAATGTCCGTAACGATATGGTGCCCAGTTGTGATAGTGGTTGACGACTGTGACATGTGGTCGCCAAACCCAACCGTATTGCGACGTGTGCTGCCAGTCGCCGTAAGCGTCGAGTTCTTCAGCGCCCCACACGTCGCGGTCGTAATAACGCTCGCGGTTTTCGTAGCGCAGGCGCTCAGCCAAAAAACGCTCGCGCTCGTCGTTCCATAAATCCCATTCGTCAAAGGCCGACAGGGAAGAAATCTCCCAATCGGTTTCGCCGCCAACGTCATAAAGACGCGCCTGTTTCTTGTCTCGGAGAGTAAAACCCGACGACTCGGAATAGACGCGCGCGCGTCCCTCGTCTCGCACCGCGACGCGCACGCTGCCCCGCCCGTCAACGTCGATGCGATAAAGGCCACGCCGCTCGGCGGCAATCGTGCTTTGAGGCGCGTCGATCTCGAAATACTCGCGTTCATGATCAAACCGCGCGAGTCTAAACGTAGCCGTGCCTTCCGAGAGGCTCAGGGCCACGCCTTCATCGCGCAGTGTGATGACTTGAATGACGGAATTTGCGCCGACGCGTATGAAGTTGTGTGCGTCGAGCTGAATTTCAAGACGCGAGTTTGCGCCGGATGTCAGAGTGTCGCCTTCAACAAGCGGAAGATTTAGTTTTGCGCTCTCCCATTCGGTATTTCCCGCGCGTTTCAAGCTCACCTCGCCTCGCAAAAGACTGACGCGCATGACGCGCGCATGCTCTTCATATTCGTCTTCGTCGTCAGCGTCGTCGGCAAAAACTTGCGAGGACGTGATGAGCATTGTCAGAAGGATAAAGGCAACGGTCGAAAAAGTTTTTAGAGAACGCATGGGACGTTACGCTCCTGAAATTATTAGAAGACGAAAGGGCAATCCGGCGTGCGGGAGACGCGCGCGTTCGAGTTACAGCTTTGCTTTCGGAGGGAAGCAGTTGCGAGGTGCCTTAACCCTGTGCCCAAGCCGAGAGCAAGACGTATGCCCGGAAAAGTTTTCGTTGAGAGTTGAGCAATGCGTCCGCAAATTTGTTGTTGAGGAGGACGCGGCACAAACCGCGTCTATGCGAGATGGTGCAGCACCGGCACTATATCGTGCGAGCCGCCGCCGCAACTGATTATGCGAAATTGGCGGGGTCGCTTAACGGTTTGGAGAAAAATAGTCGTCGATGTAAAAAGCGCTGGAAAAATTGGAACTTTATAAGGCGCGTGAACAAATAGTAGTCAGCGTATAGAGCGGCTTGTTTTATGACCGGAGAAGAAAAAGAAACCTGTGGCTTTTGATAACGTTTAAGACAGCGACCTGATAAGGGTGAGAAAAAAGTTTGCCACAGACGGCGCAACTGCGGTGTTCCTAGTTTAGAAAAGAGGCTAAAGAACGCTGTCGAAAGCGAAAAAATGGCTTTAGCCTCAGCCAAGTAGAAGAAAATCTCGCAATAAGAAACCCCTCGCTGGAAGGTCGGTGCGGTGATGAAACACAGAACAAGCGCAGTCTTTATTCTAACGGTAGCGGCTTTGGCGGCTGTGCCGCAAGCAGTTCAACAGCTTGATGCGCTCCGGCTGGCCGCCGGAAATCGTGTCAGCGCGAGCATCTGGAACGCGCTTCTCAGCTTTCATGGGCAGAAGGTTCAGATTGCTCCAAAGACAAAAATGTCCGGCGAGTCTCTGGAAATTGCTGCTGCCAAGACCGTGAAGACGGAGAAAATTTCAAATACGTCTCGTTCTGAGCAATCTGTAACAAGGCCGCGAGTGAAGGCCGAGCGGGCCGCACAACATGCGCCCGAAGCAAAGGACCGTTCCGATAAAGACGTTCTGGTCGAACTGGCACAACTCGAAAAGCTTCCTGAAGCTTTCAACTCCATCAGAGGTTTTGAGAATCGACTCGTCGTTCATGCGCCGCCCGCGCCGCGCCCGTTTATCGCTAGGTCGCACGTTTCAGCGAAGGCTGCCGCCGGAGTGGAAAAACTCGTCGAAGCGAACGTCCGTTATTTGCGTGGGCACGAAGAGAAGAAGGGCGCGGTCAGGTGGGCGACCGTGCAGCGTTCAGCGCAACGCGCCCTCAAGCACGAACAGAGACGGCAGGGCGATTTCAGTTTCCGGTTTGAATCAA
>CBDUCU010000578.1:0-2744 GCA_965365725.1 uncultured bacterium
GTTCGTCCCGGATTTCGCCGACAATCTCCTCCAGCAGATCTTCAAGAGTGACAATGCCTTCAAGCCCGCCGTGTTCGTCAACGACGCAGGCAATATGCGTCTGCGCCGATTGCATCTGCGCGAGCACCGATCCCAAACGCGCCGTCGCCGGCACAAAAAGCGGCGGGTGAAGCATTTGCTCCATGTTGAATGTGACCGGATTAAGCCGACGCAGACACGGCATCAGGTCTTTCATAAAAAGCACGCCGACAATCTCGTCAAGCCGTTCGCGGAAAACCGGCAGACGCGAATAGCCGCCTTCACAAAAAGCCTGCTCGGCCTCGTCGAGCGTGGCCGTCGCGGGCAGCGCGACGACGGCCGTACGCGGAACCATCGCCTCGCGCACCTCAGCATCCGAAAAGTCGAAGACGCGGTTGATAAGCTGACGCTCGTCAGCGTGCAAATGCCCGCCCTTGTGCGAGGTCTCGATGATCTGTCGAATCTCTTCTTCGGTGTAGATCGAAGCATGCGCGCTTGATGCATGAAGACCAAAGACGCGCACCATGCGCGCGCTCGCCCAATCAAGCGCATGGATGGGCCACTTCAAAAGCCTGTAGAAAATCTCCATCGGGAGAGCTGAAAACATCGCCACGCGTTCGGCGCGCTCAAGCCCCAAAAGTTTCGGAGCCTGTTCGCCCACCGTGATGTGAAGCGATGTCAGAATCGAATAGGCGATGGCGAAGGCAGAGCCGTGTTTGATCGTCTCGATGGTCTGATCGCTCAAGCCCGTGCCGTGTAGCAGACGCTCAATCGGGCCTTCGATCAGCGCGGCAATGGTCGGCTCGCCGAGGATGGCGAGCGCAAGCGAAGCGAGCGTGATGCCTAGTTGCGCCGCCGAAAGATAGGCGTTCATGTTGTCGAGAATAGCCAGGAGACGGCGCGCGCGTCGGTCGCCCGTTTCGGCCAGCGCCTCGATGCGCGGACGGCGCACGCCGACAAAGGCAAACTCCGCCGCCACGAAGAAGCCATTGGCAAGGACGATGAAAACGACGGCAGCGAGTTTAAGCGCGGTTATCATCTTCCGGTCGCATCACCTCGATCATAGATATCCAACACTTTTTTGTTTGGGTAAAACTCGATAAAGCTTATGTCTGTTCCTCATCGCTTGCAAGCGCGGAGAAGAGAAAGCGCGTGAATCGAAAATTCGTGACTCGTTTATTGCTTCACCATCGTCAAGCTTCTGATTATCGAATATGTTGAATGAAACTCGTTTCAATTCAGGATTTACGATTCACGATTTACGAAGCTCTGCACCAGCGCAAAAAATTCGACGACGCGGTTCTCGGCCCAAAAACGGTCTTCGCCGCTACGCCGGCGAGAGACAAAAGCGACGTGGCCGCCCGCGCGCGGGGCGAGGAGGATGAGATTGGGATTATTGGCGATTGCAGGATGCGTAAACGATTCAAAGGGGATGAAGGGGTCGTCCTGTGCATGGAGGATGAGCGTCGGGATGCAGATGCGCTCGATGAACTGAAGCGCGCTCGAACGTTCATAATAGTCTGCCGCATCACGGAAGCCGGCGTGCGGCGCGGTGTAGAGCTCGTCAAACTCGCGTACGCTGCGGACGTGTCGCACATTCGTCGCGTCGTAGAGATGTGGAAAACGCTCGGCCTTGCGTCTGACGCGGCGGCGCAACGCGCGTACAAAGCTCCAGCGATAGAGACTGTTTGAAGGCCGCTCAATGGCATCGGCGCACGCCGTCAGGTCAATCGACGGCGAGACGGCGGCCACGCCCGCAATCTCTTCAGGCACTTCGTCGCCCGCCTCGCCCGCAAGCTTGAGAACAAGATTGCCGCCGAGCGAAAAACCGGCCAGAAAGATTTGTTTGAGACGGTCGCGCTCGGCCAGCTCGCGCACGACGCTCAACACGTCGCCGCTCATGCCGCTGTGATACAGAGTCGGCGTGAGGTGCTCCGTGTCGCCGCAGTTGCGCACATTCATGCGTACGACGTTGAAGCCTGCGCGAAAAGCCTTGCGCGCCGTGCCGAGCATGTAGGCCGATACGCTTGAGCCTTCGAGACCATGAACGAGAAGCACAGTTGGCCGCGACTCTTTGTCGTGCTGCCAGCGACAGTGCGCGAGGATGCGAATGCCGGGTTCAACTTCAAAAAGACGCTCCTGCGAGGCTCGATGGCGTGCGACAAAACGGAGGCGACGTTTTGAGCGAAACGCCGCACGGATTGTTTGCGCATGGCCGCCGCGAAAAATCGCATGCGGCTCAAAAGGCTTTGCTTCGAGCACACGTTTGATCTCGCGCATGTCAATCGCTTTGGGAGATTGAAGCCGCGCGTGGGGCTTCGAGCTGTTTACGGTCGTCTCCATCGTTTTGGAAATTATAAGGGATTGAGTCAAGACGCGAGCCGCGTCGGCTCAGAAGGCTGCGGGTCTCCGGCTGGCTGCGGCGCAGGGCCGGGTTCTTCCACGGGCGCGCGCGGGGCTGGCTCGCCGGAAATGCCGATCTCGACGCCGGTAGCGTGAAACGCGCGGCGCATTTCAGATCATGAAATTTGCAGTCCGAAAACGAAGAGCGCCGGTCATTATCATCGTTTCGCTTGTCGATATTCTCATTATTCTTCTGATCTTTTTTGTCGTTTCTACAAGTTTTAAGAAAGACCAGCCGGAAGTGCAGATTAATTTGCCGGAATCCAAGACAGCAAAGAAGCAGCCTGCAGAGCTTGAACACGCTATTGTGAGCATCGATCAAA
>CBDUCU010000579.1:0-2735 GCA_965365725.1 uncultured bacterium
ATCCCACACACTGAGAACGCCGCCCACAAGTCGCAACGCGCGTTCGAGCGGCACAATGTCTCCTGCGTCGCGCGCAATGACTATGCCGCCCGTCGCATCGCCATGACCATTCAAATATTTTGTCGCACTGTGGATGACCAAATCCGCGCCCTGTTGTAACGGACGACAAAGAAAAGGCGTGGCAAATGTGTTGTCAACTATCAGCTTTGCGTCCGCTTCATGCGCAACACGCGAGCAGAGTTCGAGGTCGCAAACTTTGAGAAGCGGGTTCGAGATTGTTTCAGCAATCAGCGCGCGCGGACGCATCTCGCGGACGGTCGTGCCGAGCGTCTCTGCGTCTGAAAAATCCGCCGTCTCGGTCCTCACGCCAAACGGCTCGAAGATGTGTTTGAGCAAACTGGCTGTTGCTCCGTAAAGGTCTTGAGAGGCGAGGACGACCGAGCCGGGCGTGAGATTGCACGAAAGCAACGCGGCGTGCAGGGCTGCCATCCCCGAAGAGTAGGCAAAAGCTCCCGCCCCGCCTTCGAGCGTGCGGACGGCTTCGGTCAGAGCAGACAAGGTCGGGTTGCCGTGCCGCGTATAGACGTAGCCACGTTTTGTGCCGGCAAAGACTTCATCCATCTCCTGCATCGACTCGTAAGTAAAAGTCGTCGTTGCATAGACGGGCGTTGAGACCGGTTCTCCCGCAGGCTGCGGCAAACGCTCGCCTGCGTGTACGACCTGCGTGCTGATTTCACGCTCGTTTTTTCTCTCAGACATTCGAGCTTTCCGATTTACACGCGCGCGGCCCTTCGACTTATCAAAGAAGGCTGCGCATGAGAGCGCTTTAGTTAAGAGCCAGTTGTCTTTTAGCCTAAATCTCTTTTCGAGAAATACCAGTCCGTAACTTCATAGCCTTGCGTGCTCATGCGCTTTTCCGCGTCTTCGAGCGTTTGTGGCGGCGGGACGATCGCCTTCTCGCCCTTCTGCCAGTTGGCGGGCGTGGCGCAGGCGTTTTCGTCGGCGGTTTGCATAGCGTCGATGGCGCGCAAGACTTCGTCGATGTTGCGCCCGCAGCTCATCGGATAGTAGATAAGCGCGCGCACCTTCTGTGTGGGGTCGATGATAAAGACGGCGCGGACGGTCGCTGTCTCGGATGCTGAAGGATGGATCAGCCCGTACTTCTGCGCGACCTTCGTGTCGAGGTCTGCGATGACGGGGAAATCGACCTTGACGTTAAAGTGCTGCTCCATGTTGCGCAGCCACGCGATGTGTGCGGTGACGGAATCGACCGATAGTCCGATGAGCTGCGCGTTGCGCTCGCGAAACTCGCCGGAGCGTCGTGCAAACTCGACAAATTCTGTGGTGCAGACGGGCGTGAAATCCGCCGGATGGGAAAAAAGGACGACCCATTTGCCTTTGTAATCTGAGAGCTTAATCTGTCCTTGCGTCGTCTTGGCTTCAAAATCCGGCGCGGGATCGTTGATGCGAGGGATGCTGTTCGAGGCGGCTTCGTGTGTCTGCGCTGGTGTGCTCATGATTGAATTCCTCTCCGGTCAGTGATGTTGAAGACAGGCGTTTCTCGCCATTTGAGCGAGGCGATTTGAGTCTCTTCATTCAATTGATTGATGCTTAATATTTGAGGCCCAAGCTTACACCAAAAACGCTCGTTTAGAGTAGCCGGTTTCTCCTGCGCAAGCTTACTTTTGAGGGTGGCAAATCGATCTTTTATCGAGTCAAAAACGGTCTCGCACGATATAGTGTAGGAATCGGTTTAGCGCGCGTCGTTTAGTCGCCTCAAATCGGTCGGTTGTGTCAGGGATGAGCTTGCATCGCACATTCTAAACCGAAAATACAGGGTTTTCGTTGTCCCCAGGAAAGTGATTTCTGTGGCACGCACGTTGCGAAAGCAATGGAGCGACGGTTCGAGTCGCCTGCGTGGCAAGCGATCAATGGGGGCGAGTTTGAAACGTCGTCAATGGAGGGAAAAGCAATGACCAGAAACAACAAATTTAAGAAACGTGCCGCGAGTCTTTTTATGCTCTTGGCGCTTATGGCCGGCACGGTTCTGCCGACATTGGCCAGCACGCAAAGACGCAACCCGCGTCTGCGCAAGGGCACGCGCACGGTTCGCACTACGCCACGCGTCAACTATTACACGGTCGCCGCTGACTCGGTCATACGCGTCCGCATGGATTCGCAACTCAACTCGAAAACGGCGCGCATCGGCGACCGATTTTCGACAACGACGACTGAGCCTGTTTATGGCGGCAACGGCGTTGAAGTGATTCCGGTTGGCAGCAAAGTCTGGGGGCGTGTAACTACCGTAACGCGCGCACAGAGACGCAAGCCCGGCAATATCTCCGTAAGCTTCTATCAAGTTGAGTTGCCTTCGCAAACTCGCTACACGATCAATGGATCGCTGGCGAGTCTCGACACGGACAACGTCAATGACGACAACGAAGGCACGGTTTCAGGCAGGGGACAGCGTAAGCGCGATGCGGTCTTTATCGGCGGCGGCGCGGCAACAGGCGCGATCATCGGCGCGATTGCGGGCGGCGGCAAAGGCGCGGGCATCGGCGCAATCATCGGCGGCGGGCTGGGAACGGTTGGAAGGCTCTACGAGAAAGAGGCCGAAGCGGAAGTCAAATCCGGCACAGAGTTCGGTGTGATTCTCAACCGCAGCGTGTCGCTGCCGCAGTTCAGAGCGATGTAAGCTTTTAAGGGATCGGCGGCTTTCGAGCTGCCGTTATGTC
>CBDUCU010000580.1:0-2724 GCA_965365725.1 uncultured bacterium
TGGCGTAGATGATAAAATCCGGCCTTCCCTCCGCGCCGCACTCTTCGTTGACAAGCCGCAGCATCTCGATCTGAAACGCATCTTCAAAGACGGCGTTAAAGAGCTTGAGGCCGACGCTGATCGGACGCGCCGCCGCCGCCTCGCGTATCAGGCGCGTAACCGAACTCATCCAGCGACGAATGGTCTCGACCTGTCCGGCGCGGTCTGAGCCGGCCAGCGTCGGGCTAAAATCTTTCTCAAGCGGCATCACGCCGCCGCCGCGCCTCTGCGCATTCCATACGTCGAGCAGACGGCGCGTCGTGTGGTTGTATTCGCCCGTTCGCCACTCGCTCTCTTCGGGGCGCGGCAGGTGATACTTGCACGAAGGGACGACGAGCATGTTTGACTCTTCGCCGATGGCGAGCGATTCGGCAAAGAAGTTGAGATATGCGTCGAAAGTGTCGTACCAGCCGCGCCCCTTCCACGTGACGTTCCAGCCCTCAGTGCCGTCTGCGCCCTTGATGCGTTCGACCAGCATGCGCGTCTCGTGAATCGCCCACTCGCTCATCGATTGGCCGCCCTCTGCGTCTTCGGCGATGATCGTCTTGAGGATGACAAAACCGAGACCGGCCTCTGCGTCACGACCGATCTGCTGGACGTTGAGCGATAGCTGACCGGAAGCTTTACCGAAAGGATTTTTGACGGGAAATCCGCCGTAGTCGCTCGTCAAATCGAGCTGGTATCGATCCAGCACATACTCTTCCAGACGCTCAGGCAATTTTTCCGAAAGACGTTCATAGTCGTCCTCGATGGCAGAGGCGACTGTGCCGTTTAAATCAACTCTTTCGATGAGACCCTTTAAAAGCATTAATCTTCCGTCCCTAATTCTAATGCGTGCAGGATGCGACCAACCTCATCGTATTCGCTTTGAGGTAGCACGGGCCCCCAGGGATCGTTTGCGGCTTCGAGCGGAATTATGCCCTGATGCACAAGCACCCAGAGCATGCGCCGGATATAGCCTTCCATCGGGCTGATAAAAGTCGCCTCGGCCAGCATGTCAACGCGTCTTGAAAGCTCAAGAAATTTTTGGGCACGCCCATCGACGTGCGCGCTGATCAGCTCGGCCTGCATCCGCGTGCAGGCTGCGCCCATGCCGATCAGGGCCGAGCGCGCGCCGCGCATCAGACTGTAACCGAGAAAGCGATCTTCGCCCGTGATGAGCAGCCGGTCGGCGTGCTTCCCTGTGAGCTGGCGCGACACGTCCTGAAAGGTCATGACGCTATCGAGCGTCGCCATCTTGATGCCGACGACTTCCGGCATCGAGAGCAATTCGTCGAGAACGGTCGGGCTATAACTGATTCCGCCCGCTTCCTCGTAAAGATAAAAAAGGACGAGCGGCAAACCCACTTGAGCGAGCCGTCGATGATGCTCGACGATCAAGCGGTCGCGCTCGTCAACCCCGCGCAACCACGTCGGCGCGTAGGCGAGGACGGCATCCGCGCCGATGCGCGCCGCACGCTCGGCCATCTCGACAGAGCGCGTGGTGGCAAGCGTCGGATCGCTGCTGTTGGCCGGTGCGCCCGCGCCTGCGACGATAATTTTTTCGGGCATCGCCGCGCGCCAATCCCTGAGCACCGCGTCGCCCGTCTCTTTGTCAATCATCAGGCCGCGCCCCGTGTGCGCCCAGACGGCAACGCCCGCGACCGGTTGCGCGCTCATATATTTCAGATATGAGTCGTGTGCGCGCGGATGAATTTTTCCGTCCTCGTCAAAAGTGACGGGGACGGCTGGGACGAGTCCTGCGTCGAGACGCGCGCGAACCTGTTCTGATGTGAGCGTCATCCTCTTTTTTGCGCCTCGTTTATCCGAGATGTGGCACGGAGAGCAACTCGCTCAAGACGAGCGTGATTGCGCCCTTGAGACTCGGACGCACGTCGAAGGTCGAGCGACGCAGAGGAATCGCGCGCCCGCCTGAGCCGAGCATGTTGCGATTCATCTCCTGCCTGATGATCGGCTCGACCAACCCCCAGGCTTTTGTGATCTCTCCGCCAATGACGACGACTTCCGGGTCGAGACCATTGATGAGTCCGGCGATGCCTATGCCGAGATAACGCGCCGTCTCGCTGACGGCCTCAGTCGCCGCCGTCTCGCCCGAATCGACCAATTCGACTATTCGTCTCATCGTCACGCTGCGTTTGGCAGATGCATCGGCGTGCGCGCGATAGCGGGCAATGGTCGCGTTGTCGGAAGCAAACAAGTCCCAGCAGCCGCGTTGTCCGCAGCGACATTCTGTGCCGTTTAGATCGATTGGGATGTGACCGAACTGACCCGCCGTATTGGTCCCGCCGCGATAGAGATCGCCGTCGATGACGAGGCCGCAGGCAAGACCGCTACTGACGCTTACGTAGAGCAGATTACGGACATGCGCGTAAGAAGATTTGCCGTGCCAGATTTCGGCGAGCGCGGCGCAACGCGCCGAGTTGTCGATAATGACGGGTAGTCCGGTCGCTTCGCGTAAGCACTCGACGACCGGCACGTCGCGCCAGGGCAGGACGACCGAAGAGAGAAATTTTCCGATGCGATTGTCAACAAGACCGGGAAGACTCACGCCTACGCCCGCGATTTCGTCGAACTCGGCGTGCTCTGCGCGCAGACGTGCAATCTCTTCGCCGATCTCAGCGAGAAAAGCGCGCGCTTCCGTTCCCGTCTCATAGCTTTTGCGCGCAACCAGACGATTCTGAAAAT
>CBDUCU010000581.1:0-2721 GCA_965365725.1 uncultured bacterium
CCCGCCAGCCTGTGCGCGACTTGCCGCCGCCGCGCGCGCTGAGGGAACAATCGTCTCGGCTGATATCGACAACATCTATGAAGGACTACCAGTGTTGCTCCCGCTCATCGATGTGCTGATTACGTCGAAAGAGTTTCCGCGAAGGCTGACAGGAATAGACGACGAACGCGCGTCGCTCGTCGAAGTTAAGATGCGGACAGGCTGCCCTATTGTCGGGATGACTTTGGGCGAGCGCGGCGCTGTTCTTTATCACGAAGGAGAGTTTATCGAATCGACGGCCTTTACAGTGCCGGGCGGCTGCCGCGACACGACGGGCGCGGGCGATGCTTTTCATGCGGGCTTTATTTACGCGATGCTCGAAGGCCGAGAGATCGAAGAATGTCTGCGCCGGGCCTCGGCTGTCGCTGCGCTCAAGTGTCGTCGTTTAGGCGCGCGCGCAGGTTTACCGACGGCTGAAGAGTTGGAAATGATTTTGCGTTGAGAGCTTCACAGCGTTTGGTTTGACGATTTGGAATCCGAATCCTTTTTGTTTCGCTCCCGCCATTCGCTCCGCAGCAGACCGTAAAAGAGCGAATCATAGATGCCTCCACCGACGAGCCAGCGCTCGCGCAAGTAGCCTTCCCTTTGAAACCCAAGTCGTTCAAGCGTGCGAATCGAAGCGTCGTTGCGCGGGTCAACGTCAGCCTCGATGCGGTGCAGATTCAATTCATCGAACGCAAAACAAAGCAGCGCCGTCAACGCTTCCTGAATGTAGCCTTGTCCCCAATGCTCGCGCCCCAGCACATAGCCTACTTCCGCGCGCCGGTTGTTTGCGTCGAGATGCGCAAGCGTGCACGTCCCGATGACGAGATCGTCCGTGCGCCGGGCCACGCCCCATTGAAAAAGTTGGCGACGATGAAAGCCGTCGTGAACGCGCGCAAGCAAAGCCTCTGCGCCGCGCAAGTCTTCAAGCGGCAGGCTGCTCCAATAGCGCATCACTTCCGCATGAGAAAATATTTCGTAGAGCGCGGGCACGTCGCTCTGCGCGAGCCATCTCAGACGAAGACGCTCAGCGTCGATGGTTGGAAGTATCTCTGCTTCGATCACGTCGGCTCACGCTTAGATGATGAATGAGAAGAGCGCTTCTCAATCAAACTGCTTTTTGAACTCCGCAAACTCCTGTCGAAAACTCTCAAGCGCGTTGCGCAAAGCTTCGACTTCCTCTTCAAGCTTTGCGATACGCTCGGCGCTTGTGCGCGTGTGCGTCGTGCGGCCTTCCGCATGCTCATGCTCTAAAGACGATTCGATTATTTCGCCGGAGAGCAGATGCGCATAGCGTGCTTCCTTCTGTCCGGGCTGGCGCTGAAGTCTCATGACAAGCGGCTCGTCTTCTCTCGATGCGAGCGAGTTTAATGTCGCTTCAACCTCTTCGAGACTTGTGAAATTATGCAGACGCGCGGTGCGGTCGCGCAGCTCGCCCAATGTCTGCGGGCCTCTCAAAAGCAGCACGCAGATCAGGGCCAGCTCCGCCGCATTGAGGCCGAGCACTTCGGGCGCGACGTGTTTGTATTTCGGCACGCGGCTCGTGCTGCCGTAAAAGATATAGGCGAGATTTTTTGCGCGCAGAGACTCGATTGCCCGCTCGACCGTCGCCTCGTCGTAAGAGACTACAGGGTGACGGTTGTTCTTCTGATTGCAGGCCGCCGCGAGCGCATTCAACGTCAGGGGATAATACTCGGGCGTGGTCACCTGTTTTTCGATCAGCGCGCCGAGCACGCGCGCCTCATATTCGTCGAGCATCGTCGTCGTCATGCATTTCTGCTTTCGATTGTCTGTTGGATTTTAAGATTCATATATCTGTCATGAGAATACGCATGTTCGATCTGTCATGCGTTGGAAATTGTCCGTTACGGCGCGGCGCATTCTAGCACGCAAATTATTACACCTCGAACGACAGGAATCGCACAGGAAAATCAATCCTGGATTTGAGATTTGGGATTTGATGTTTCGGATTCTGTGCTTACTCCGACGCTTGACGGCTTCTCCCGAACAATTCTTCAACGCAAGCGCGGTTTGGTGATATAACAGGCCTCGCTCTCAACCGACACAATCTTCAATAGGACGAACAAATGTCTTTGCGCAAAGCTCTTATCCTGCTGCTCGTCTTCGTCATTATCTTTCCGTCTATTCTCATCGATGCGCACGCACAGCGCGGACGCAAAATCAGCCTGCTTCTCATCAACGGTAAGGTCTTCTGTGCCGACGAGCGCGGCACAATCGCGGAGGCCGTAGCGATTGACGGCACGCGCATCGTCGCCACAGGCACGACGCGCGAACTGCAAGCGCGCTACCGTGCAGCTCGCACGATAGATTTGCGCGGTCGTCTGGTCACGCCCGGCTTTAACGACGCGCACATACATTTTATCGGCGGTGGACTTTCACTTCTGCGCGTCGAGCTTGTCGGCGCAAAGAGTTTGGCCGAAGCCAAGCGCAGGGTGGGCGAGCGCGCTCGTCAGTCGCGCCCCGGTGAATGGATTTTGGGGCGCGGTTGGGACCACACGTTGTGGGGCGGCGAGTGGCCGACAAGGAAAGACTTGGATGAAGTCGCACCAAACAATCCCGTCTTCCTGCAACGCGTGGACGGGCACGTCAGTTGGGCAAACACTCTGGCTTTGCAAAAAGCCGGTGTGACGCGTGAGACGCGCGCTCCCGAAGGCGGCGAGATTCTGCATGATGCGGCGG
>CBDUCU010000582.1:0-2720 GCA_965365725.1 uncultured bacterium
GTGGAGAGTCCGAGCCGTTGACAAGCTCGATAAATTCATCCTCCGCGCCGACGCGCCTGCCGTCGTGATTTGCGTCGCCCGCGAGCCCGTCGGGCGGGTCGGCAAGAATTTCGTTGACGACAAGCGTGCGCGGAACGACAAACAGTTGTGCTGCTGCCGAAGCCTTTCCGGCATTGACCGTGATCGTCGCGTCGCCCGTTGACAAACCGCGTGCGAGACCTCTTTCGTCAATCGAAGCAATTGAATTGTCGCTTGATGAAAAAACGACGGGAGCGTTCTGTATCTCATCGCCGTTTGCGTCAAACACGCGCGCGGCAAAGCGAAACTCGCCGCCGACAGGAATGACGGCGCTTGCTGGCGTGATCGTGATGCTTGCAGCGCGCGGAGCCGAGCCGTTGTTCGAGATTCTGATTGTCGTTGGATTGGCTTGCCGTCCATCAGCGCTGATGAGAAGCGGAACAGTTCCCGCTCCTCTGAGCCTTGAAGAGAGAACGATGTGGAGCTGATCGAGACCGGGCAGGTCGGGCGAAGCAACGACCCTTTCGACTCTTACGGGCAGAGCATCGATGGTCGCATTGATTGTTGAAGCTTGGCGCAGCCCCGTCAAAAAGATGATGAGCCGCGTCGGGTCGCCGTTGATGTCCGTCACGTCGAATGGGCTGCGGCGAAGCGTCGTCTCTTCGAGCGCGACGGCTTCGTTGCTTCCTTGCTGTTTGAAGATGCCGGGAGCTGTGTGAATGACGTTGACTGTGCCGACATGCTCGTAGCCGTCAGGCGTGCGAATGACGATGCGCGCTTCGCCCGTTTCAGTCTCTATGGGCACATGAAAATTGACCTGTTCGGGCGATACAAAAAAGATTTGTGCGCGCCGCCCGTTAACTGTGACGGCTGTTCCTTGAAGCTCGAAAGGAAATGAATTGTCTGGTAGGCGGCGCGCTTCGGTCGAAGCGAGGGCGAGATTTGAGCCGTAGGCGACGGCAATTGAGTCAGGTGCAACAAAGTCTGTTTGTCCCTGCGTTCTGATGAGAGTTGCGCCGTTAACGATCTCTAAATCGTCGGCAAAAGACGGACGCGGAGCAAGCCCGGCGAGATAGATCAACGGGTTGTTGACAAAATCCGCAGAGGTCGCGGCATCGCTCAGGATGCGCGGAAAACTGAAGGCGACGAGCGCGCCTGCATCGTCGAGCGAAGAGACGACTTCAGAGGTTGCTTCGGGCGGCGCGTTGGTGATTTGTGAGAGCTGTGCAGTGGGGATGTCGTAGAGGTAAAGCTCGACGCTCGCATCAAACTGCCCGCTCAAAACTCTCCGTCTCGTGGCAAACGCAATGCGGTTGCCGTCACCGCTAATGGTCGGATAAAGCGGCACGTCCGAAGCGCGCGAGCCGAGCGCGGTGATCTGACGCAAAAGATTATTGCGCCCGTCGTAGAGAAAAACCTGTGTAGAGTTTGCGGCGGTGCGAGCGGAATAGACAATGCGCGCTCCGTCGTCGCTGATGGCGCGTCCTAATGTGAAAGAGAGCCCGGAGACACCGTTTACGACGACGCGCTCGCTACGCAAACTTAATTCATAAAGGACAAGGTCTGCTGTCGGGTCGTCTGAAGGTTCAGATGTGCGTGTCTCTCGAACGTAGGCGATGCATGTTCCGTCGCCGCTAATTTTCGCGTCTCTTGAGATGGTCGCTTCATCGGTGTCAGTAATCTGAGAAAATGAATGAGCGACAACGTCGTAGAGGAAAATTTCGAGATTGCCGTCAGCGTTGCGACCCGCCAGATTGCGGTTTGACGAGAAGGCAATAAAACGTCCGTCGTCGGTGATCGAAGGCTGAAAGTTGCCGCGCAGGGCGCGCTCACCGTCGGGCTCTGCATCGGTCTCTGTAATCTGTTGGAGAGATGTTTTGTCATAGAGAAAAATTTCAGCGTTGCCGTCTTTGTTTAGACCAAGCGGGTCGTCTTTGCTGCTAAAAGCGGCGCGTGTGCCGTCCTGACTGAGCGCAGGCGAGGGCGCGCGTGTCAGGCCAAGCAAGTCGAATTGCTGTGCGTCGCCGGTTGTCGTTGCACGCACGGCGCGAAAGCCTTCGTAAGACGGGAGATTCGGTAAGTCGCTTGTCGTTTCAAACGCGATGATGCGCCCGTCGCCGCTAATCGAAGGATTAAGGCTGAGTGTATGCGGCTGAGTTGCAAACAGAGGACGGATGCTGCTCTGTTGCGGCGCAGCGTCCATCTTGAAGAAAAGTGAACTGACAACGATGAAAAGAATGATTGTGGCAACAAGTCTGGCGCGCGGTGAGGGCAAAGCAGACCTCCGTTTCTTGCACTGGGGTCAGTAGTTCGAGGCCGCGCGTTTGTCGGGAAAATTGCGTATCTCAGAAGATACCTGGTTGAGCTGGTTCTATTCGTTGAGCGGCCTGTTGTGCGGATGCGCGCTGAGAGTTGAGGTGCGCATCCAAAATCTTCTGTTCGAGCGCGGGCATTCTATAACTTTTGAGATGAAGCGCAAGAGAAAAGTTCTGCGCTGTTGGCTGACGACCTCTAAAGCGGTTTTTCTGTGTGAATATTTGGTAAGGGAAATTATCAGCGCAGAGACCGCAGACACAGTTCAATCAATAACTGTGTCTGCGGTGGTTAATTGTTTTTAAGTCTTCTCTAACCGGCGGCGATCTGCTGCTCGGCCCGCGCGCTGAATTCGGGGAGCGCGCTGAAAACTTCGATTGCGTAGCGGA
>CBDUCU010000583.1:0-2714 GCA_965365725.1 uncultured bacterium
CGTGCCCAATAGTCCCAATGTTGACGTGCGGCTTCGATCGGTCAAATTTTTCCTTGCTCATAATCTTCTCTCTCTCGCTCCTCTTGTGAAACCCTGAAGTCGGAATATGGAACAATGAATGAAGGCGTTTTTATTCCGCGTTCATCGTTCGCAGTTCATCGTTTATTTCGCAACTCCCTGCACTTTGGCGATGATTTCGTCAGCGATGCTCTTCGGAGCCTGCTCGTAGGAGTTGAAGTGCATCGTCGAGGTGGCGCGTCCCTGCGTGGCCGAGCGGAGGTCGGTCGTGTAGCCGAACATCTCCGAAAGCGGCACGAGCGCAGTGATGACCTGTGCGCCGCCCGGTCGTTCCTCTGTGCTCTGGATGCGACCTCGGCGCGAGTTGAGGTCGCCCGTCACCGTCCCGAAAAATTCCTTCGGCGTGACAACTTCGACCCTCATAATCGGCTCAAGCAGAACGGGCTTGGCCTTCTTAACTGCATCTTGAAATGCAAGCGATCCGGCGATGTGGAACGAACGCTCGTCCGAGTCGACTTCGTGATACGACCCGAAGACGAGTTGGACTTTTACGTCCACCAACTCGTAACCGGCGAGGTAGCCGCGCTCCATCGCATCGCGGATACCCTCTTCCGTCGGCTTGATAAATTCGCGCGGGATAACGCCGCCCGTGATCTTGTTCTCGAAGACAAAGCCTTCACCCGGAGCCGGCTCAATCTGAATCTCGACGTGGCCAAACTGTCCGCGTCCGCCCGTCTGCCGCTTATAGACTTCTTTGCCCGGCGCGGGTTGCGTGATCGTCTCGCGATAGGCAACCTGCGGCTTGCCGACGTTTGCCTCAACGCCGAACTCGCGCTTCATGCGGTCAACGATAATCTCAAGATGAAGCTCGCCCATGCCGGCGATGATCGTCTGCCCCGTCTCCTGATCGGTCGAGACGTTAAAGGACGGGTCTTCCTGCGCGAGACGCGAAAGCGCCGTTCCCAACTTGTCCTGATCGGCGCGCGTCTTGGGCTCGACCGCGACGCGGATGACGGGCGCGGGAAACTCCATCGCTTCAAGGATGACGGGTTTATTTTCGTCGCAGACGGTGTCGCCCGTCGTGACCTGCTTCATGCCGCCGATGGCGACGATCTCGCCCGCGCTCGCCTCTTCCACGTCCTCACGTTTGTTGGCGTGCATGCGCATCAGGCGACCGACGCGCTCTTTCGTCTCCTTGACCGAATTGTATGCGTAAGAACCTGACTTGATCGTGCCCGAATAGATGCGAACAAACGAGAGCTGACCGAGATGTTTATCGGCCATGATCTTAAAGACGAGACCGGCAAAGGGTGCGGATGCATCTGCCGGGCGCTCTTCCTCTTCGTCTGTTTTGGGATTGATGCCGCGAACGGCGGCGATGTCGAGCGGGCTTGGGAGGAAATCAACTACTGCGTCGAGTAAAGTCTGCACACCCTTGTTTTTGAAGGCTGAGCCGGTGACGACTGGAATCAGCTTGATCTCGATCGTGCCTTTGCGCAGGGCCGCACGAATCTCGTCTTCGGTAAAGCTCTCGCCCTCGTCTTCGAGATAACGCTCCATCAAATTCTCGTCAACTTCGGCGACCGCTTCAAGAAGCCTGTGGCGCGTCTGCTGCGCTTGCTCACGAAGGTCTTCAGGAATCTCGACGACTTGATACTCTGCGCCTTTCGACTCATCGTTCCAGACAAGACCCTTCATCGTGATGAGATCGACAACACCTTTGAATTGATCTTCTAATCCGATGGGAATTTGGAGAGCGACGGGGTTTGCGCCGAGACGGTCGATGATTGATTGAAACGAACGATCGAATGAAGCGCCTGCGCGGTCGAGCTTATTGATAAAACAGATGCGCGGAACGTTGTACTTATCGGCCTGTCGCCAGACGGTTTCTGATTGCGGCTCGACACCGGCAACGCCGTCAAAGACCGCGACCGCGCCGTCGAGGACGCGAAGACTACGCTCAACCTCCATCGTAAAATCGACGTGACCGGGCGTGTCGATGATATTGATCCGGTGCTCGACGTTGTTGCGTCGCCAGAAACAGGTCGTCGCGGCGGAAGTGATTGTGATGCCGCGCTCCTGCTCCTGCTCCATCCAATCCATCGTCGCCGTGCCTTCATGCACCTCGCCGATCTTGTGCGAGACACCCGTATAGAAGAGCACGCGCTCGGTCGTGGTCGTTTTACCGGCATCGATGTGAGCCATGATGCCGATATTGCGAAATTTACTGAGGTCTTGCTTTGCCATGATCGAAACCTAGCTGTTAGCTTTTAGCGGTTAGCTTTTAGCCAATCAGTTTTTAGCTGAGAGCTAATAGCTAAAAGCTTCCTTACCACTTGTAGTGCGCAAACGCCTTGTTTGCTTCGGCCATGCGGTGCGTGTCGTCTTTTTTCTTGAGCGCGTTGCCGCGATTGTTGGCCGCGTCTAAAAGTTCTCCGGCGAGACGGTCAATCATCGTCTTTTCGCCGCGCGCGCGTGCGGCAGCCGTGATCCAGCGAATGGCGAGCGAGCCTCTGCGCTCCTGCGGCACTTCGATGGGCACTTGATAGGTCGAGCCGCCGACGCGGCGCGACTTGACTTCGACTGTCGGACGCACGTTTTCAATCGCGCGCTTAAAGACCTTCAAAGGGTCTTCGCCCGTCTTATCGCCAATCTGATTTAACGCGCCGTAGAAAATTCCTTCGGCCTTCGATTTT
>CBDUCU010000584.1:0-2711 GCA_965365725.1 uncultured bacterium
GAGCGCGCGGACAATCGTCGTCGGCGACGTTCATGGTTGCCGCGACGAGCTTGACGAGATGCTCGAACGCGTCGGGTTGAATATAAACGACCGGCTCGTCTGCGTCGGCGACCTCATCGTCAAGGGCGAAAAGAATCGTGAGGTGCTAGAGCTTTTTATGTCGGATGCGAGGCTTTCATCCGTGCTCGGCAATCACGACCGCGCCGTGCTGCGAGGCCTGCTCGAAGCAACCGCGCAGCTCAAACCTTCGCAGCAAAAATGTCTCGAAGAGATTGCGCCGCAGGCGACGCGTTACCAAAAATTTTTGGGCGCTCTTCCATACACGATTGATCTCGGCACGCACCTCGTCGTGCATGCGGGGCTTCGGCCCGGCGTGGCGCTCGCAGAACAATCGGCGGACGATTTGACGGAACTGCGCACGCTTGGCGGCGAACGGACGAGCCGCGCTGGCGTACCCTGGTATGAAGTTTATGACGGCGAAAAGATTGTCCTTTTTGGTCATTGGCCCGCTCCCGGCGTGCGACGCGGGCGGCGCGCCATAGGCATCGATACGGGCTGCGTTTATGGGTTTCAGTTGACAGCATATTGCCTTGAAGAGGATAGGTTTTACACGGTGCAGGCGCGGCGCGCTTACGCCTCGCCGGGCCAGCGAGCAAGCTGATCAAGCGTTCACGTTACATAGATGTAACAGGCTACCTTTAAAGTGTCTCGATGATTTCCTACGGACAACATCGCTTTCCCGGAAAACTCTTCGTCGTTGAGGGAACGGATGGGAGCGGCAAATCGACGCAGCTTGCATTGCTTTATCAATGGCTCAAGGCCGAAGGTTATCCGGTCTTTTTTTCAGAGTGGAACTCTTCGCCGCTCGTTAAAGATACGACGCGGCGCGCGAAGCGAAAACACATCTTTACGCCGACTACCTTCTCGCTGCTGCATGCGACGGACTTTGCCGACCGAACCGAAAGCGACATCATCCCGCCCTTAAAAGCAGGCGCAATTGTGCTCGCCGACCGATACATCTATACGGCCTTTGCCAGAGACGTTGCGCGCGGGTGCGACCGCGCCTGGGTGCGCGAGGTCTATCGCTTCGCCGTTCGCCCGACCGTCGCCTTCTTCTTTCGCGCGCCGCTCGACGTGGCCGTTGACCGCATCGTCTCAGGAAGACCTGCTCTCAAGTATTATGAAGCGGGGATGGACATGGGCTGGGTGGACGACCCCGAAGAGAGCTTTCGCGTCTTTCAGGGAAAGATTCTTGAAGAATATGACCGGATGGTTGACGAGTTCGGATTGACTTTGATTGATGCGACGCGCTCAATCGAGCGACAGCAACGCGAGATGCGCGAGATCGTTAGTCGTCATCTTTCGGAAAAGGCGGTGGCGGCCCGTTGAAAAATCTAGTTTTTTATGGAACGGCTTTGCCGGGCGTGGGCCGCGAAGGATACACGGGCAAGCTCATCGTCGTCGAGGGCACAGACGGCGTGGGCCGCTCCACACACATCGAGACGCTCCGCCAATGGCTCGAATCGCGCGGCCATGCCGTCATCGACACAGGGATGACGCGCTCCGTGCTGGCCGGACGCGGCATCAAGGAAGCGAAGGCCGGGACGACGCTCGGTCGGCTCACGATGCAGCTTTATTATGCTGCGGATTTCGCCGACCGTCTTGAAAACGAGATGCTTCCGGCGCTGCGCGCAGGCTTTATTGTGCTGACGGATCGCTACATCTATTCGGCGATTGCGCGTGCGGTCGTGCGCGGAGTCGATCCCGGCTGGGTGCGCTCAATCTACGGTATCGCGCTTGTCCCGGATGCGATCATTTACCTGCGCATACGCAAAGCCGAAGAATTGGTGACCAGACTTTTCAACGCGGGGCGCAAGTTTGATTTCTGGGAATCGGGGATGGACCTGCACCTCGGCGAAGATTTATACGACAGCTTTGTCGCTTACCAGACGAAGCTTCTCACGGAGTTCGACCGCATGAGCGACGAATACGGCTTTCGCACAATCGATGCTTCGCGCTCAATCCGACGCGTCGCGGCTGATTTGCGTCGTATCGTTGCGCGCGTCATCGACGGCGAAGCGGATGAGAAAAAAAGTGCACGCGTGGGTGACGTTGACGGCGCGTCTAAAACTGCGGCATCGCGCGCGCGGTCAACCGGACACGACGCGGCATTAAAGCGCGCCGCAGCAAATAGAGAGAGGACGCAGGGAGATTGAAGCTCGCAGGCATCGACATCGGTTCAAACTCGATCAAGCTCGTCGTCGTTGAAGCGGCGGCGAGCGATTCTTTTGCCGTGCTCGCACGCGAAAAAGAGGTTGTCCGTCTCGGTCGCGGCACGTTGCGCGAAGGACATCTCTCAAAAGACGCGATTGCGCGCGCCGCAGAAGCCATCAAACGCTTTCGCTCGATTGCAGAGGCGCGCGGGGCCGAGCGCGTCGTCGCCGTCGCCACTGCCTCTGTGCGCGAGGCCGACAACGCTTCCGAATTTGTCGAGACGGTTGAAGAACAGACGGGCGTGCGAGTCGAGATTTTATCCGGCATCGAAGAGGCGCGTCTGATCGGCATTGCCGCCTCTTACGGCTGCGCGGGCGAGGCCGCCTCGCTCGTCAACATCGACATCGGCGGTGGCTCGACGGAAATTTCTGTAGTCAACGACGGCGTGCCCGCAGAGCTTTTTTCGGTGCGGCTCGGCGCGGTCGGGCTCACCGAAA
>CBDUCU010000585.1:0-2709 GCA_965365725.1 uncultured bacterium
AGAAGGCGTTCCCCTGGTAGACGCCGGAGGCCTGGATGATGAAGGGGAAGCTGCGCAGCGCATTGACCAGGGACGCCGTGACGCGGTGCACCACCGGCCGCGGCGTCAGCCCGCCGTCGCGGGTGAGGAACAGCAGCAAGCCCAGGGGCACGCCGACCAGCACCGAAGGGTTTGCAAAGAGCCGGTAGAGAAACGGTTTTACGTCCGTAATCGTCCACGGCCCGCCGAAGTTGAGAAGTGCGATTCCTGTTTTCATAGAAGCTTTTAGCTCTTAGCTTTTAGCCGTTAACTCAAGGCATCCGCCGCAAGTTAAAACGGCTCGTTGTAAATTGAAACCCTCTGATGTCAAACAAGAGAAAAGCTGAAAGCTAAGAGCTAACAGCTATTAGCTCTTAGACCGTCCTGCTGAACTGGTGCGAGCCGTCGGTTTTGCGCGCGAGTCGCGCGTCAAAGGCCATGCAGATGTTGCGCAGGAAGGGGCGGCCCGCTTCGGTGATTTCGCAGTGCCTGCCTTTAAGACGTGCGAGGCCGTCTATAGACGGCTCTTCCAATTTGTCGGCGATTGTTTCAAGAAACGGCGTGTAAGAATCAGCCGTCTCCCAATGGGTCTCAAAACGCGTCATGAGATTGAGAATGTGACGGCGAAGCACGAGGTCTTCGCGCGTCAGCGCGTGGCCGCGAAAGAAGGGAAGCTCTCCGCGCGCAACGCGCGCCTGATAGTCTTCGACCACTTTCTCGTTTTGAACAAACGCGTCCCAGGAATCGCTGATTGATGAAACGCCGAGACCGATTAGCGGCGCGACGTGGCGCGACGTGTAGCCCATAAAGTTGCGGTGCATCTTTCCTGCGCGCGCAGCTTGAAGAAGCGAATCGTCTGGAAGCGCGAAGTGATCCATTCCGATCTCGACGTAGCCTGCCTCCTGGAGCATCGTGCGACCAAGTTCATAGAGCGCGCGCTTTTCGTCGCCGCGCGGCAGATCGTCTTCGGTAAAATGGCGCTGGCCGGGTTTGAACCAAGGCACGTGCGCGTAGGCATAGAAAGCGATGCGGTCTGGACGAAGGCGCCTGACGGCATCAACCGTCTGCTCGATGCTTTTGATGGTCTGAAACGGCAGACCGTAGATGAGGTCGTAGTTGATGCTGCGAAAGCCCGCGCGCCTTGCCTCTTCATCAACGGCGCGCACCTGTTCTTCGGTCTGAATGCGGTTGACAGCCTTTTGCACGCGCGGGTCGAAATCCTGCACGCCGAGGCTCAGACGCGTAAAGCCCAACCGAGCGAGCGCTTCGAGATGCTCGCGCGTGGTGACGCGCGGGTCTGATTCGATTGAAAGCTCGCTGTCGGCGGTGCGGCGCACGTCCTTGAGGATGCCGCCAATCATGCGTTCGAGTTCTGAAGGCGAGAGAAAGGTGGGCGTACCGCCGCCAAGATGCATCTCCGCAAGCGGCACGGGATTCTCGCGTTTGAGCGCGTCCAAGTAAAGCTCCCACTCGCGAAGGACTGCGTTGACGTAAGGGTCGCCGACCTTTGCGTTCTGCGTGATGCGCGAGTTGCAGCCGCAGTAGGTGCAGAGCGAGCGGCAGAAGGGAATGTGGATATAGACGGCTGCGCCTTCATCCATCTGTTCGGCTTCGTCGAGCCCGCGTCCAATGCTTGCAATCCATTGATCGACGGTCGGGTTTGTGTCCCAGTAAAGAATCGTCGGGTAGCTCGTATAGCGCGGCCCCGGCACGTCGTATTTTTTTAGAAGCTCATTGGCTGTTGCAATCATGTTGCCTCTCTCGCTTAATCTCGCCAGGACTCTTTCAAGCATCGGATTGGGAATTTTCCGAAACGCCCTGCGCAATAGTTCCCAGCGAAGATTTTGAACGCCGCTCGAAGAGTTTGAAGAAATCTCCGGGCGGACGCTGTTTGTTCGCTATTTATCAATGATTACTTGATTTACGGGTTGCAGGCTGATTGCCTCCAAACACTTGCTTGTCATCTGGTTTCAACCCTTCAGCGCTCGCGTCATCGATGGTGCAATCACCGTGCCTTTGGTGACGACCGTCACATGTCGCGCGTGACGAGAGTCACGCCAGCCAACTGCGGAAAATATGGGTCGTGGCTTGAAAACATGCGTCGTGACTTAAGTCACTGCGCGGCGGAGGCTGCCCGTCTTACACTGCTTTACGAAAGGGAGGAATGATTTCAAATGACACTTACAGACAACACAAAAACCGTCCGCGAGTTTGCCGTCGAGAATCCTAATGCGACGCGTATTTTTGAGAAGATGAAGATTGACTATTGCTGCGGCGGAGGCCGCCCGCTCAATGAGGCGTGCGCTGCAGCCGGCGTTGAAGTCTCCGAGGTGATGCGCATGCTCGGCGAAGCACAAGGCGCGGGCAAAGATGTGCCCTTTGATCTGCAAACCTGCACGCTCAATGAATTACTAGACCATATCCTCAGCACGCATCACGTCTATGTGCGCGAGGAGATCGAGCGCATCAACCCGCTCCTTGAAAAAGTCTGCACAAAGCATGGCGAGAACCATCCGGAGCTGGCGCGCGTCTCGATGCTTGTACGCCGACTGTTTGACGACCTTACGCCGCATTTGATGAAGGAAGAGATGATGCTCTTCCCCTACGTCCGCGCGCTCGAAGATGCCGCCGTTCGTAAAAGTCCCGCGCCGTTTGCTCCCTTCGGAACGGTCAATAATCCTGTCCGCATGA
>CBDUCU010000586.1:0-2684 GCA_965365725.1 uncultured bacterium
CCCTTTCTAGTCTTTCCCTCGTGGGGCACGATCTCTCCCGCAAAGATGCCCGCCGCTTGCGCGCGCGCCGCCTCCTGCTGCGAGCGCAGGGCATACTTGTCCTGATCCTCGCGCGAGATTTCATAACGACGCGCAAGATTTTCAGCCGTACCGGCCATCGTCGTGTTGCAGTAAGTGTCAAGGAGGGCAACCATCAGAGAGTCTTCAAGCTTCCCTTGTCCTAAAGCAAACCCTGCGCGCGCGCCGTAGATGACGTGCGGCGCCATCGACATCGACTCCATGCCGCCGACGAGCGCCGTCTCGGCCTCGCCCAGCATAATCATCTGCGCGCCCGAGATGATCGATTGAATGCCGCTTCCGCACAGACGGTTGACCGTCAGCGCCGGACGCTCAGCCGGCACGCCTGCTTTGAGCGCGACATGGCGCGCGCCGTAGATTGCATCGCCCGAAGTCTGCAAAGCGTTGCCGATAATGGTGTGGTCGATCTCTTCAGCCGCAACGCCTGTGGCTTCGAGCGCGCCGCGCGCTGCCGACGCGCCCAGATCAATCGCCTTCACGTCCTTGAGTGCGCCGACATACTCGGTCATCGGCGTGCGCTTGCCGCCCAGGATAAACAGATCACGAGACATAATTTCCGTCAGCCTTTCATAGTAAAAATTCCGTCAGCATCGTGAACAGACGAAGGTAGCAGAGGCTTTTGCAAACCGTCAATTAAGGCACAAAGATATGCTTCGATTCAATCTTGAGTGAGGCGATTCTCCTCTTTCACACACTGGACGCAAAGGCGCGGAAAATACAGAAAACCACCTAAAATTTGAAATATTGACTTTGAAATTCTTTGCGCCGACTCTGCCGCTTCCGTGAACGTATGATGAAACCTCTGCCGCCCAAAATTTAAGATTCGACGGAACTCGGAACGCATGCCGCAGGCTATTGCCATCGTGGGCGCTGCTCCGATATATTGAGCGCAGAACACGCGGTTTATCGCCCGGCAAACCGTGTTCGACTTCACACTGCTTAAACTGTCTGCGTCTCTTCTGACGTGGATGCGCTCTAATGTCCAGCCTCAAGGAGAAATACGATGTCCCCTCGTCATAATTTCCCTCAACGAGCGATGCGTCTCATTGTCGCTCTCACTTTGACGCTTGCCTTCGCGCAAATTTCAGCACGTGCGCAACAGCCTCCTACCAGCACCGACCGCGACCGCGCCCGCACGATGCTTCGTACCATTAAGGAAGACCTCAAGAAAAATTACTATGACGAAAACGTTCGCGGTATCGACTTAGATGCGCGCTTCCAGGTTGCCGAAGAGAAGGTCAAGACAGCGCAGTCGCTCGGTCAGCTCATGGGCATCATCGCGCAGGTGCTTGTCGATCTAGGCGACTCGCATACTTACTTCTATCCGCCGGGACGCATTTCAAGCTACGACTACGGCTGGCAGATGCAGATGATCGGCGACAAGTGCTATGTCGTCGCCGTCAAGCCCGGCAGCGATGCGGATAAGAAGGGCTTGCGACCGGGCGACTTGGTCGCCACAGTCGATGGACGACAGCCGACAATCGACAATCTACATCTGCTCAAATACATGTACTACACGCTGCGCCCGCAGCCCGGGATGAGGCTCGCGATACAGAAACCCGACGGTAAGGAACAGCAGATCGACGTGCTGGCAAAAGTGCGGACGGGAAAACGCGTCACCGATCTGACCGACCCCAACGAGTGGTTCAAGATTATGCGCGAGAGCGAGAATGAAGAGCGTCTCAACCGGCATCGCTATTATGAAATCGGCGAAGACCTTTTTATCTGGAAGATGCCGGCCTTCGACATGCTGGAAGAAGACGTGAACAAGATGGCCGACAAATTCCGAAAGCATAAAGCTCTCATCCTCGACCTGCGCGGCAACGGCGGCGGCTACGTCATAAATCTTGAACGTCTGCTCGGATATTTCTTCGACCACGATGTAAAGATCGCTGATCTCAAAGGTCGCAAAGAGATGAAGCCGCAGATGGCGAAGACGCGCGGCGACAAAACTTTTAAGGGTCAGCTCGTCGTTCTCATCGACAGCCAATCCGGCTCGGCTTCGGAATTGTTTGCCCGCGTCGTGCAACTTGAAAAGCGCGGCACTGTCATCGGCGACCGCTCCGCCGGAGCGGTCATGCAGAGCCGTCATCACGGACATCAAATCGGCATTGACGTGGTGGTTTTCTACGGCGTGAGCATCACAAACGCCGACGTGATTATGACCGACGGTAAGAGTTTAGAGAGCGTCGGCGTAACGCCCGACATGGTGATGCTGCCGACTGCTGCCGACCTTGCCGCCGGACACGACCCCGTGCTTGCCAAAGCCGCCGAATTGGTCGGCTTCAAGATGGATGCTGCAAAGGCCGGCTCGATGTTCCCGGTCGAGTGGCGAAAGTAAATCGAGAACTGACAAGTCTGGCAACAATCGAGCCCCGCAGCGACCGTTTGCGAGTAGCTGCGGGGCTCGATCATTTTTCTCTTCTTGCGAGAAAGATTGTGCGGTTGAAATCCTCGCGTGTCCGAGCTTATCTGAGATCGATAAATTCAGTCTTTGAATCGATAAACGGCGCGAAAGCGTTGGAGAAGTTCTTCGAGAAAACCTTCATAGGTAAATGCTTCCGGGTCGAACGAGGGGCGGAGCTTGTAGAGAATCGGAGTGGCGA
>CBDUCU010000587.1:0-2670 GCA_965365725.1 uncultured bacterium
ATAAGGCAGCTCGTTGATCGTCACCCAGTCGTATTCGATCATCCGCGTGGCAGTCCGAACCGGATAGCCGGCAGGAATGTCTGTCGCTTCGGTCTCGACGCGCAGCACACGCGCCTCTTTGCGGTCGATCCAGACGCGACCACGATAACCCGATACAATCGGCTCTGCTCCGGTCGCCGAAATCGTGTGGCGCGAATTTGGTTTCTCAACCTCAAACTCATAGACGATGGTCGCGCGCCCGCGCACCATGCCTGTATCGACCGGTTTGAACTCGGCCTGCGCCTGCTCGCCAAAGATGTCTGCCAGCACAGAGACAAATTCGCCGGTCGAGGTCGAGCCGCCGACCTGCACGTAGCTGCCGCTTTCACGCGTATCGGATGCGCCTTGTATACCGTTGACGGCAAGCAGCCGATACTGCTCGCCCTGCTGCTCGCGGTAGCTGACGGCGACGACAAGACGGTCTGAAGTCTTCCAGTTGCGCGTCGTCCCCAATGCATGCGCGCGCGTGACGAGTTGTTTGACGACAAAATCCGGCATCGCCTCGCTTGCCCGAAGCGACGCTTCGCGCGCCCTTGTGAGAATTTCTTTTGCCTCTGTTTCGTTGGGTAAGGCCGCAGCCGCCGGATTTATTCTTCGACGCTCGGCCTCTTCAAGAGCACGCCGCAGATCAGGGTCGTTGCCGCTTTTTGTGGCGACAATTGAACGCAACCCCGAAGTCAGAGGAAACCCGAGCCCGCGACGGCGCACCTCGTCGATTAGCTCTGTTTTTATCGAGGGATTTTTTGGAAGCTGCCGGACGAGCCGCAAAAACTCTTCGTTGGTGAGCGGCGTTTGCGTCTGCGCGTTGACGAAAGTCGCGCTACCGAAGAGGGCACAGACGATGAAAAATTTTGTGATGAATTTCTGGATGAACATAATTGCTGGATCGATTTCACCACAGAGACACAGAGACACAGTTAAAGACAATAACTGTGTCTCTGTGGTGAATCAAAAACCGTCTTCATTGATTGTTTGGAAATATGCGTCAAAGCTTATTGATGTCACGCCGCGCAAAAACGTTCGATCATATCTTCAAGAATCGAAGCGCACTGGTGCAATTCGACGCGCGGGACAAATTCATCCGTGCGATGCGCGACGGATATATCGCCGGGGCCGAACACAACCGCGTCTGCGCCCATCTCGGCCAACTGCGGCCCTTCCGTGCCGAACGAAACCGCGCCCGCACGCTTGCCCGTCGCCTCTTCAAGCGCGCGTACAATCCCTGCATCGGCGCGCGTCTCAAGCCCCGCGTCGAGCCGGATGACTTTTGTCTCGCAGTTGAAATCCGCATCCTTCGAGCGCAAGTCTTCAATCTCGCGTTGCAATAGCTCAAGAAAATATTCCGGCCTTTGATCCGGCACAGGCCGCCATTCGAGCGTAAAGCGGCACGCGCCCGCGATGATGTTTTTGGCCGTGCCGCCCTGTATCAAACCGACATTGACGGTCGTGTGCGGCGGGTCGAAAGCCTTGTGCGTGTCGCGTTGCAATTCTTCGGCAATCCGCTCGATGCGCGTGACGAGACGCGCGGCGCGCATGATAGCCGAAGCGCCAAGCGCAGGATACGCGCTGTGCGCTTCGCGCCCGCGAAAAGAGAGTTCGGCAAGACAATAACCCTTGCCCGCGCGGATGGGTTGCAAAGAGGTAGGCTCGCCGACGATTGCATTGCGGACGCGCAGGGCGCGCGCCTCCGCAAGTCGCTTTGCGCCGAGACAGCCAATCTCTTCATCTGCGGTCAAAACAAGCGCGAGAGGTTTTTTGATGCGCGCAAAATCCGTTTTCAAAAGCGCCGCGAGCGCCGCCGCGATAAACCCCTTCGTGTCGCACGCGCCGCGCCCGTAGAGTCGTCCGTCGCGCTCCGTGAGCTTGAGCGCATCCGTCCACGCGGGATCAAAAGGCACTGTATCGGTGTGCCCGACAAAGGCCAGCTCTATCTCCGCATCGTCTCCAGTCTCACGCGGATAAACGGCCGCCATCTGCAACTTCTTTACGCCCGCTTCGTCCGTATAAGGGAGCACGCGCGCGCACATCCCCGCACGCTCGACAATTGAAGCGACGACGTGGATGACTTCGGCATTTGTCTGCGACGAGCGCGAGTCGATGCCGACAAGGCGCGCGAGTATCTCTTCGACGTTCATAATGAAACAATCAGAAACGAGCCTTGCGCTCTTCTCTCTGACAAATTTTGAGGCAAGCTTTTATCGCGTAAAGCAATCTTTCTCTTCGACGAACTTTGCATCATCGAGCGGCAGATTGTGAATTATCTCTTTGAGCCTGACGGTTCCGTTTGAGCTACGCAGCAGAAAGGGCAATTTAACGCCGTCGATCTCTTTGTAGTCCTCAAAATAGACATCGTCGCGGCGCAGCAAAAGGCCCGTCCGCGCGTCGAAATAGAGTCTTGTCGGAAAGCCTTTTGCGGGCGTTGCTTCGAGGACGTTTGCCTCCGCATCGCCGATCTTTTCAACGCCCTTGAAGACGACCTTTGGATGAAGCATTCGGAAATTGAGCGCCCAGCGAAAATCCGACGCGGCCCTGACGCTTTCCAATTCCGCGCCGCGAAACTCGCGGAAGCCGAACATAGGCATCTGCTCGTAGCCATATACGCCCGTAAAGGCTCGGCGCATCACGCCGTAA
>CBDUCU010000588.1:0-2660 GCA_965365725.1 uncultured bacterium
GCTACAAAGACCAATCCATCGGTCGTTGGGTTTCGTTGCGCCGTCTCGGCAGACGATCCGAAACTCAAGGCGCATCTAAAGCTGAAGTGAGAAGTTTGAAAGATCAAGGAGCAAAAGCCCGGCTTTGTCTTTAGTGGTTGGGCACGCTTGTCATCTCGTAGAGGAGTTTCTAAATGGTTAAAAGCACGCGCTTGTCATTCTCATTGCTTCGCCTTTTCGCGTTGAGCGCAAGCTTGTTTTGCGTCTGCACGGTCGTAGCGCAAAGATCGGACACGGGGATTTGGGACCCGGCGACAAAGGCAAAACCAAAACCGACGACCAAACCGACGACCAAACCAAGGCCGCGCCCCGTCCCCGTGCGTCCCTCGCCGCGCCCTGCGCCTCCGCCGAGATTTACGCCGCTCACGGTGCAATACCGCATATTCAAGGTCAACGAAAACAACTCACAGGTTGAGGTCAATCCAGTTACGATCTTTAATAGGGGCGACCGTCTGCGTTTCGCCGTCAAATCAGATACGGACGTTTACCTCTTTGTCATCCATCAACAAGGGCTGAATCAACCGGGCCGCATCTACATCCCCGACTCACAGATCAACGGCGGCCAAAATCTTCTTGCCAAAAACGTCGAGTTTGTCATCCCTTCCGGCTGTCCTGCGGGGACTGCCCCTTTGGCCTGCACATACAAAGTTGACGGCACGACCGGGCAAGAGATGTTTACGCTCATCTTTAGCCGCGCGCCAAGCATTCGTCTGCTTGACGAAGCGGTTGGCGCGGGCGGCATCGTGACCGCACAATCGCTTGATGCTTATATGAACGGCCTCAATCAGAGGCTCGACGACACGGCGCGCGGCGATTCGGTCTTTGCGCGCACCTTCCGCAACCTCAATCCCAAATCGGCCGATCAGGTCGTCGTGCGTCTGGCCATAAACAAGAGGGGATAATGCGCTAGAGCAAATTGCCCTTGAGTTTACTAACGAAAGTTTAGAGGAGCGCCATGCTCTGCGTTTCAACTTGCATCGAAGCTTGAGACGGAGTGTACGGCGCTCCTCTAAACTTTCGGTAAACTGATTTGCAAATTGCTCTAAGCTTCGAGCATTCCGCTGAGAGCTAATCCCTTGAGACTGTTTTCCAATCCTACAGGCAACGACGCAATGATCTGCTCCGCCGGCGGCATCTTCTCATTTCCCGCGTCGAGTTGGATCTCTCCTGATTTGATGGCCGCAGCTATCTCTTCAATCAGCTCCGCTCGATTGCGCGTTCCGTCGAGAAGCCGCAGTAGATTCTGTCCGAGTTGATCTTTAACCTCCATGTAAAGGTGTCTTTGACTGACGACGAGCGTGCCGCGCTGCAACTGTGTGCGCGCCAAAAGAGAGGCGCGCGGACGCTCGCCCGGCACGGTCACAAAGAGAGGCCGCGAGGTGTGCACTCTAATAATCCCCCCCGAATATGCTTCGAGCAGAACGCTCCCAAGACGTTGAGCATCCTCTTCTTCGTTCGCACTCGCCGTCTCGTGCGTGCGCGCGCGTGCGCCTGAGAGCAGCTCTTCAAAGCTTAAGACCTGCGGCCACCTCTCGCCCATCATCGTCGCCGCAGCCTTAATCAGCGGCGAGTCGGTCGCAAGCGACGCAGTGGCTTCGCCTTTGAATTTGCCAACTGTCCGCTCGTTTATCTTCATTGTCTCGTCTTCCGGCTCAAGCGGCGCTGAGAAATAGAGCGAGCGCAGGCCGTCCGTCTTCGGCTTGCGCTCAAGAGCGACCTGGCTGCGACACAGAAGCGTCTGGCGGAAGCGGCGGCATTTGAAGAAATCTGCGTATTGATCGAGCTGGATGCGATCGTCGGTCAACTGGTTGAGATAATCGACCGTTTTCGCGGGCAGCGAATGCGTCGCCATGTCCGAGTAATCGGCCTCGGCCAGATATTGCAGACCGTGCTCGCCGGCTTGCCGGATAAACTCGTGAAAGTAGAATGGCGTATTGATCTCCGCCAAATCGTCATGAAAAAGATATGACGGACGAAACAGCCTGACTCTCTCAATCTCAGTTTTGAGAAGAAGAATATATGGGTCTGTCTCTTCCACAGCGTCGTAGAGCATTTCAATCAGGGCGCGTGCCTGCTCGACGCGCTCCTGCGGGTCGTTGATATCGCGGACGCGCCAGAGCATCATCTCGCGTATCAGTTGTCGCAAGTGTCCGCCCGGCATCGCGTTGTAGCTGACGTAGCCCACGCCTTCGGGTGAAAGGTGTTTGCCATAGACGGCGAGCATCTTTTCGCGCACCTCAGCCGGAACCCACGAGTAAACGCCGTGAGTGATGATGTAATCAAACTCGCCGAAGTCGTCCGTCACGTCTTCGATTCCGAGATGCTCCAGACGTATATTTTGCAGACCGACTTCGTTGATTATCTCGCGTCCCAACTCAATCGGGCGCACGGCCAGATCGATGCCGACAAAGTGGCTGTCGGGTAAGTTATAGGCCATCGGTATCAGATGAGAGCCGTCGCCGCAGCCGATTTCAAGCACGCGGCAGCGTTCGATGGGGACAGGCTTCATGCCGTAGAGAATTGCGTGCGCCGCGAGCCTGTCAGGATGCGCCTGCGGAAAGGCGTGTGGGGGATACAGGATTTCGTCGTAGGCAGTCATATTTTTTTGTTTGGGTCGTTTG
>CBDUCU010000589.1:0-2658 GCA_965365725.1 uncultured bacterium
AGATGGCCATCGGCGTGGTCAACAACAAGACGACCGCCGTGCGCATCATCCCTGTACCGGGCAAAGATGTGGGGGAGATGGTAGAGTACGGGGGACTCTTGGGCAGCGCTCCTATCATGCCCGTGAATAAATATGATTGTTCCGGCTTTATCCGTCGCGGCGGACGCATCCCCGCGCCGATTCATTCGTTGCGCAACTAATGGCCTCGAACGAACAGAAGAATCATTCATGGTCTGACGCAAGAACAGATTCTTGCCGATGATTCAATAAGTCAGCATGCGCCGAACGACGGAGTGAGACTGATGATACATTCCGATTTATTCTGTCCGCCCGCTTGCGCTTGTTTATGATGAAGGTGGAAAAATTTGCTTCCGCAAAATATCAAGAATCAATCGACGCAGGCAGAATTTGATATGTAAAAATTGAGTTCATGACGTACATTTGCTGAATCATTATGTGTGGTGACGCACACTTCTGTTATACTTCTGCGCGTCATTTCTCCCGCGACCTGTGGACTGAACTTCCGAAGCGCTCTTCACAGGCCGAATTTCTTCAACTCCGACCTAACCCCTATAACTAAGGCAGCCTCCTGCTTTACTCGCGCGAAAGTTGTCTGTCCGACGACTCACGCGACGCGTTTTTGACCGAAAGGCAATCATGAAAATCCTGCTCTACAACCCGGACAACGGCGTGACGCGCAACTTCATGCCTCATCTCTGGATGTTTCTGCTGCAATCGCTTACGCCGCCCGGCCATGAAGTGATTTTGATTGATGGCAACGCTCGTGCGATGAATGAAGACGAGCTGGTAAAGTACGCGCGCGCCGAAGGCGTTGGACTCGTTGGCATTGGCGCAATGACGAGGATGGTTGCGCGCGCCTATCGCTTTGCCGACGCGCTGCGTGAGGCAGGTATTCCGGTCGTGATGGGCGGGCCGCACGTCACGGAAGTCCCAGACGAAGCTCTGGGCAGAGACGGCGGAAAGCGTCATGCGGACGCGGTCGCGCTTGGCGAGGCGGATGAGACCTGGCCGCTGATTGTTGAAGACGCTGCGCGAGGGCAACTCAGGGAAGTCTATCAACCGGAGCGCGACGCAAAAGGCGTTGACCGCAAGCCTTCCTTGCAGCCTTATCCGAAAATTCCCTGGGATACGCTCGATCTCGATCAGTTTAGCCTGGTGCCGAAATTCATGCGCCCGATGCTTTCAAGGATGGGGGGCGGTTGGGGAAAGTTTCACGTCGTCCCGGTCGAGACGGGGCGCGGCTGTCCTTACGGCTGCGAGTTCTGCACGGTGACGGGTTTTTTTGGCGACTCGATTCGCTTTCGCACAAACGAGTCGGTCGTTGACGAGTTGTTGCGTTTGAAAGAGCGTGCGCGGCGCGAGCGCGGGCAGGTTGCGGTCTTTTTTATCGATGACAACTTGGCTATCAACATCAAGCGGACAAAGTCTCTGTTGCGCGACATCATCGCGGCGGGCGCGCAAGTCCCCTGGGTCGCGCAGATCAGCGCAAACCTTCTGCGCGATGAAGAATTGTGCGATTTGATCGCCGAATCGGGCGGCAAGTGGGTCTTTATCGGCATGGAGTCGATTGACCCGGCGAACATGGCCGACGTAAACAAAAATTTCAGCAAGCCTTCGGAATACGGGGCTGTGCTCGAACGCCTCGCGTCGCGTCGCATCTACGCGATTACGTCTTTCATCTTTGGTCTGGACAACGACACGCCGGGCGTGGCCGCGCGTACGCTCGAACAGATCAAAAGCTGGCCGCCGGGGCTGCCCGTCTTCGGACAGCTCACGCCTTTTCCCGCCACACCGCTTTACGACCGTCTGCAAAAGGCCGGACGGCTCGACCGCCCGAAACACTGGATGGACTTTGCACCCTTCGTGATGGCGCATACGCCGCTCAAGATGTCGATTGAAGAGGCGCGTGCAGAAGTCGGTCAAGCATGGGCCGAATCCTACAGTCCCGAGAGAATCGCCTCGGCGGTCGATGCTATCTCCGACGCGCCGATTCAATACCGCATCAGCCAGCTCGTCGCGCATCTCTTCTTTCGCGGGATCTATTTTCCGCAGATGGGCACACGCGCGTGGCTCAAATTGCTTGCTGAAAACCGGCGCACGATTTCAAAGCTCACGCGCGAGGGTTTGGGGACGTGGCGCGCGGCGCGTCGTAGAAACCGTCAGGCTGCGCGCACGAGAAAGGCCGAGACCGCAGACGCTGCATGAGATTTGGGACGTTCGTTAGTTATGTTGATCTTTGGTTGACTACGCGCTGTCAGAAAAAGCACAATGCAGAAAATTTCTAACGAACGAAGATTCTAATTGCGGGGCGAGACAATGGAAGCTCTTGGAATGGTCGAATGCATGGGTCTGGTGGCGATGATTGAGGCAGCCGATGCGATGGTCAAATCCGCCAACGTGACGCTTGTCGGCTATGAAAAAATCGACGCGGGACTTGTCACGGCGATTGTGCGCGGGGATGTAGCGGCTGTCCGCGCGGCTGTCGATGCGGGTGCGGCGGCGGGAAATCGCGTCGGCAAAGTCGTCTCCACGCACGTCATCCCGCGCCCGCATGCGGAGGTCGATGAAGGCATCCCCGTTGTTCGCACGGGCGAAACGACGCGCAAGAAAATCTCTGGCTCGGTGAGGGCTAAAGAT
>CBDUCU010000590.1:0-2657 GCA_965365725.1 uncultured bacterium
AGGCTGCGCTCAATGGTTTGATAAAAGTGCTCTTCTTCTCGCGTCGTCTCGACGAAGTGCCGCAACGCACCGATGAAGCGCTCGCCCTGGCTGCACGTACCGGAAATGAAGCGCTGCGCTTGGAGACGCTTGCCTTTGTCGTGCAGAAACACTTGCGGTCGCGCGAATATGCGCAGGCCGTCAGTCTGGCCGAAGAGATTATCTCTGAGGCGGAGCGTCTCGGACACAAGCCGGCGCTGCTGAGCGGGCTTGTTGAGCGAGGCGAGCTACATTTTCAGGTCTGCGAATACGGCCCGTCCGAAAATCTGCTGACCCGCGCCGCCGCCGTCGCCGCCGAAACGGGCGACGGCTTTATGCGTCTCTATAGCCACTTCTTTCTGGGTCTCGTTGCCGGAAATACGGGTCGCCTGTCGCGCGCGCTTGAACACTTCAAAGAGGTCGAGGCGCTTGCCGCGGTCAACGGCGACCGTTTCTGGCTCGCGCGTCTGCCAAGCATGTTGGGTTGGATTCACCGAGAGCTGCACGACTTTGAAGGCGCGCTCGCGCACGACCAGAGAGGTCTTGAGATTGCGCGCCGCGAACACTTGCCGGAAGTTGAAGCAAACGCACTGCTCAACTTCTGTCAGGAGTATGCGCGACGCGGCTCGTCTGAGGAATGGATGAGCGCCTTCCGCGAGATTGAAGGCATACTTGAGCGCCACGCCTGGATGCGACCGCGTTACTTTATTCGACTTGAGTCGTTGATGGCTGAATACTGGCTTGCCATGAAAGATTACGAGCGCGCCGAAGATCATGCGCGCTTGCTGGTCGAGCTGACCACCAAGCATGAGCTTCACAAAGACGTTTCGGTGGCGCGTTTAATGCTGGCTGAGGCCGCCGCCGCACGCGGGCAGTTGGGAGAAGCTGAAGAGCAGCTCAAAGCATCGCTCGACGTTTTAGAAAAATATCCTGCACCGCTCGTCGCGTGGAGAATTCATTCGGCGCTCGGACGATTGCATGAGCAGCAGGGCAAAGAGCAAGCGGCGCGCGCGTCCCAACTCTGTGCAGGACGCATCGTTGAAGAGATTGCGGCAGGCATCGATGACGAAAGATTGAAAAATATTTTCCTCACTTCCACCACACTCTTGCTCAAGCCCAAAAATTAAAGAAACGCCTTTTGCCACGAGCGGAGATGTCGTGCAGCGCTCACGACAAAAGCTGAGCGTACATCTCAAACGACCCGCAAGTATGCGCTTAATACACTTCTAAACGCTCGATAACTGGCACGTTGAAGGCTTTATCTATTGCATTGACAACAACTAAGGCGATCATGAGGGTTTTCAATCGAACTGGCATCTAGGTTGCACAATCCTTTGTCGATGCAACGAACTATAAAGAAACAATACGCTTTCCTGTCTGGCGCAGCAGTAACGTTGGTGTTGGTTTTCGCGCCGATTTCACCTGCTGTCGCGCCTCTTTTTGCACAACAACAACAACAACCGCAAGGCGCACAGGTCGCGCTCTCTGCAAGCGACAAGCAGATAGTCGATGCCTTCGATGCGCGCGTCCGCGAATACGTCAAGCTGCGCGAGGGGTTGGAAGAGAAGCTGCCGAAACTCTCAAAGGATGCAAAACCCGAAGAGATAGCGGCGCACAAAGAGCGTTTCATGGAGACGGTCAGAAGCGCGCGCACTGACGCAAAGCCGGGCGACTTCTTTGTTCCCGAAATCGCCGCGCACATTCGCACGGTTATCAAAGAAGAGTTTAAGGGGCAAGAGCGGAAAGAGTTGCGCGAAGACGTCTTGGAAGCCGACAACAAGCGCGTCCCCTTACGCGTAAACTATCCATATCCGGAGTCAGAAGAATTTGTCGAGATGCCCGCGACGCTGCTGCTCAAGCTGCCGCAGTTGCCTAAACAAGTAAAGTATCGCTTTGTCGGTCACAACATGCTTCTCGTTGATCGGGAGAATGGTCTCATTATCGACTACATGCCTAATGCGCTTCCGTAACGCAGTTTCGAGAGAGAGGGATAAAACGTCATGAGAAAATTCTTCATTTCATTCTTAAGCGCCGCCTTTGTAATCTTCGCAGCTTTGGTGGAGAGCAGTTTCGCGCAGAGCGTTCCCGCCGTCGGGTCTCCTGTCAGTGCCTCCGGCGTTTCCACTGCCAAGCTCGCCTTGCCTTTAAAAGAAGGATCGGTTCGCTTTGCAGCCATCGGTGATACGGGGACAGGAACAGAGCAGCAATACGAACTTGGCGCGCTGCTTGCGCGTTACAGACAAGCTTATCCATTCGAGTTTGTACTGCTGATGGGCGACAACATGTACGGGGGCGAAAAAGCAACGGATTACAAGGTCAAGTTTGAAGACGTTTACAAAGATTTGCTCAACGACAAGATTAAGTTCTATGCCTCGCTCGGTAATCACGACGAATCGAATCAGCGCTTTTATGAAAAGTTCAACATGAACGGCGAGGAGTATTATCGCTTTACGAAGGGCAACGTCAGCTTCTATGCGCTTAACAGCAACTATATGGATAAGCGACAGGTGAAGTGGCTCGAAGAACAACTGGCAAAGGATGCGTCTGAATGGAAGATCGCCTTCTGTCATCATCCGCCTTATTCTTCGGGCGGCAAACATGGCTCGAACTTTGTTAGGCGCCGCGTCCCCGCGGCTGGC
>CBDUCU010000591.1:0-2646 GCA_965365725.1 uncultured bacterium
TCCGTTTTCACTTCGGCGCAGACAAACGGGGAATTGCCGCAATGGCGCGGCGCAAACCGCGACGGTATCTCAAAAGAGACTGGCCTGCTTAAACAATGGCCGGCCGATGGGCCGCCGCTCGCATGGAAGGCTGCTGGTGCAGGGCGCGGCTACTCGTCGCTCGCGGTCTCGCAAGGTCGCATCTACACGATGGGCCTGCGCGGCGACCGCGAATACGTCATCGCGTTTGACGCAGGCACAGGGAAAGAGTTGTGGGCCACGCCGCATGGCGGAGCGTTTCGCAACGACCGGGGCGACGGGCCGCGCGGCACACCGACCGTTGACGGCGACCGAGTCTATTCGCTCGGCGGCGGCGGCGATCTTTCAGCCGTCGACGCAAAGACCGGCAAGCTTCTCTGGTCGATGAACGTGCTCGAGAAATTCGGCGGCTCGAACATCACCTGGGGCATCAGCGAATCGCCGCTCGTCGTCGGCGAGAAGCTTCTGGTCAACGCGGGCGGGCCGGGCGCGTCCGTCGTCGCTCTCAACAAAAAGGACGGCTCTCTTATCTGGAAAAGCCAGAGCGACCGCGCCGGTTATTCTTCGGCCATCCCTCTGCAAGTCGGCAAGACTCGGCAGGTCGTCTTTTTCACGCACACGCGCGGGCTTGGGCTTGACCTCGAAACGGGAAAACTTTTGTGGGAGTATCCAAAGGCCGCCAACAACGTCGCCAACGCAGCGACCCCAATCGTGCGCGGCAATCGCGTCTTTATCACGAGTGATTACGGCAACGGCGGCGGCGTGGTCGAGATCAAAGACGACGGGCGCGGCGGCGCAACCGCTTCGGAAATCTATTTCACAAAAGAGATGCGCAACCACCACAGCAGCTCTGTTCTTATCGGCGATCACCTCTACGGATTTTCCGGAGCGATTTTGACCGCCATGAAATTCGACACGGGAGAGGTCGCCTGGAAAGATCGCAGCGTCGGCAAAGGCTCACTCACGTTTGCCGACGGCATGCTCTATCTTCTGAACGAAAACGGTGTGGTTGGTTTGGCCGAAGCAAATCCTTCGGGTTATGTCGAGCGCGGTCGCTTTCGCATCCCGCAGGATTCTCTGCCCACTTGGGCGCACCCAGTTGTTGCCGGTGGTCGGCTCTACCTGCGCGATCAAGACACAATCTACGCTTACGACGTGCGTCAGAAAAAATAGTCAGACCGGCACGTCTATTTTTGTATCTGCGAAGGCCTTCATGCTAAATGCGTGAGGGCCTTTCCCGTCCTGCTCTCTCCTGTGATAAATTCACCGGCGTTCCCGCCAACCCGAAATCATGCACGCATCAGAGGAGACTTATATGAGACGTTCCGCTCGCATTTTGTTCGCTTGCTTTCTACTTGCCTGCGCGGTCGTTTCGGCTGCAGCACAGAACGCGCGTTTGACGGTTGAAGAGCTTTTGAAGATTCAACGCGTCGGCGACCCGCAACTCTCGCCCGATGGACGCACCGTTGCTTATACGATCAGCGTTCCAGACATGGCTGCCAATCGCAACCGCACGCAGATTTACTCGATGCCTGCGACGGGCGGTACGACCAAAGCATTGACAAGCGGCGCGGCATCAAACAGCACGCCGCGCTGGTCGCCCGACGGCAAAAAAATCGCCTTCGTCACGGGCGGCCAAATCTGGGTGATGGATGCAGACGGCAGCGACAAAAAACAGGTTACGCGAATCTCGACGGGCGCTGCCGACCCCGTCTGGTCGCCCGACGGACGCTGGCTTGCCTTCACGTCCGACATCTATCCTGACTGCCCCGACGACGAATGCAACAAGCGTCGCGCTGCCGAAAAGGATGAGAACAAGGTTAAGGCGCACGTCGCCGACCGTCTGCTCTATCGACACTGGACGGCCTGGAAGGGCGGCATGCGCACGCACGTCTTTGTCGTTTCATCGCAGGGGGGCGAAGCGCGCGACATGACTCCCGGCGACTTTGACGCGCCGCCTTTCTCTCTCGGCGGCCCGAGCGATTACGCCTTCTCGCCCGACTCGAAAGAGCTTGCTTTTGCGCGCAACACCGACAAGGACGAAGCGCTTTCGACCAACAGCGACATCTTTATCGCGCCGCTTACGGCGGGCGGGGGCGAGCCGCGCCGCATCACAGGCTCGAATCGCGGTGCAGACCTCTCGCCGCAATACTCGCCCGATGGACGCTTCCTCGCCTATCGCTCACAGGCGACCTATGGTTTCGAGAGCGACCGTTGGCGTTTGATGCTCTACGACCGGCAGACCGGAGCGACGCGCGAGTTGCTCCCGCGTTTTGACGCTTACGTCGAAAGCTTTGCCTTCACGCCCGACGGCTCCTCTGTCTATTTCGTCTCGGGCGAGCGCGGTCGTCAGCCCATCTTTCAAGCATCAATCGCGGACGGGCGCGTGAGAAAATTGATCGACGGCTTTAACGACGACCTACAGGTCTCGCGCGATTCGCGTTTCCTCGTCTTCACGCGCTCGACCGGCGCAACTCCGACCGAGCTTTTCATGGCGCGGCTCGACGGCATCTCGCCCGCCGTCCAACCGACTCAGTTGACGCGTACGAACGACGACTTTATGAGTCGGTTTGGTCTTCGTCCCGCCGAAGAGGTGACGTGGGCGGGTGCGGGTCGCGCGAAAGTGAC
>CBDUCU010000592.1:0-2638 GCA_965365725.1 uncultured bacterium
CCCGCCTGCGAGCCGATGATTGCGCCCGTCTGGACACGCGCATGATCGCCCATTCCGACCTGTCCGCCAATGACCGTGTCCGATTCAATAACGGTGCTTCCTGATATGCCGGTCTGCGCCGCGATGACAACGCGCTCGCCGATCCAGACGTTATGCGCAACCTGGACTAGATTGTCGATCTTTGTCCCGCGCCCGATTCGCGTCTCGCCAAGCGCGCCCCGGTCGATGCAAGTGTTGGCGCCGATCTCAACTTCGTCTTCAATCACGACCGTCCCGACCTGCGGAAACTTGTGGTAGACGCCGCTCTCATCTTTGACGTAACCGAAACCATCCGCCCCGACCGTTACGCCTGCATGAAGGACGACACGGTCGCCCAAGCTTATCTCGTCGTATAGGACAACGTTTGGATGAAGCAGGCAGTCGCGCCCCAAGGTCGCGCGCGCGCCGACAAAACAGTTCGCGCGCAACTGCGTGCCCGCGCCGATATGCGCACGATCTTCAATCGTGCAATGTGCGCCGACGTAAACGCCTTCGTCAATCTGCGCGCTGGCGGCGACAAATGCGGTCGGATGAATTTGTGCAGGCTCTTTTTTCGGCGGATGAAGAATTTCTGCGACGAGCGCAAAAGCAAGTTTCGGGTGTTTAGCTTCAATCGTGGACTTGCCTTCAAGTCGCTCGCCCTCAGGCACAATCACGCACGCGGCGGCTGATGCACGCGCGCTGTCAAGCATCTTCACGTCTTCGACAAAGGCAACGCTTTCTTCGTCCGCCGCTTCAAGGCTTGTCACTCGCCTGATGCGCGTTGCACCGTCGCCCATGACTCGCCCTCCGACGAGCGCGGCGATCTGTGCAACCGTCAGCTCAGGATTATCTGTGCTCATAAAATAGACTTAGGCGAGCAAAGTTTCTTCGCGCTCCTGACGCGCTTTTCGCTCTGCGCGTGAGAAGCCGCGCCGCGAGCCGCGTATGAAATTGACGAGATGAAGAACATTTTCGTCGTCTGTTTGTGCCAACTCTCGGAGCGACTCTTCGAGCGGCGTGCGCGAACGAAAGAGAAGCTGATAGGCGCGCTTTAACTGGCGACGTGATTCTGTTGAGAACCCCGCGCGCCGGAGTCCGACCGTGTTGAGGCCGCGCACGCGCGGCGGGTTGCCGTCCGTCGTAAAAAACGGAAGCACGTCCTGCACGATCTTCGATTTTCCGCCGACCATCGCAAAGCGCCCGAAGCGCGTAAACTGGTGCGCGCCGACGTTTGAAGAGAGAAAGACGTGGTCTTCAACGATGCAATGACCGGCGAGCGCCGCGCCGTTGGCAAAGATATTTTGGTCGCCCACCTCGCAGTTGTGCGCGATGTGGATGCCGACCATCAGAAAATTACCAGACCCAACGCGCGTCTCGTTTCCCTCGCCGCTTGCGCGATGAAGCGTCGCGTATTCGCGTATCAAATTATCATCGCCGATAACGAGCCCGCTCCGCTCGCCCTTAAACTTTACGTCCTGCGGCTCGCCGCCAAGGGTTGCGTGTTCGGAGACGCGATTGCGCGCGCCGAGCACCGTGCCGCGTTTGACGACCGCGTGCGCAGCAATCTCGCACCCCGACCCGATAACAACATCATCTTCGATGACGGCGTAAGGGCCGATGCGAACGTCGGCGGCAATCTCTGCTTGCGGATGAATGATGGCTGTCGGATGTGCTTCCATTTTTGAGCGTAAACTTTCGGCGGCGATGGTACAACCGTAAAAAGGTAAAAGGCAAAAGGTAAAAGGCAAAAGGATTTGGGCTTCGACGCATCTGGAACAGTTTGAGTTGATGGTTATGGCTGCGCCGTCTTAAGCAATGTGCTTTGCGCTGTTTGAAAACATCAATTTTTTCCTTTTGCCTTTTACCTTTTGCCTTCGGCGCAGCCGTAATGCCTTGTTTCTTCAAGAGGATGCGGGTATTATGTCGCGGTGTCCGGACGATCTCGGACGCATCTATCTTCAACGAATTTTTCGTAGTCGGCGCGCGCGAGTAAAGAGGCGTGCGATTGCTTTTAAAAGAGGAGATTCAAAGCATTGTTTAGCGACCAGTTCAGACGCGGCGAGACGGATAAATCGCGCTTTAGCGGCGTGAAAACGTCGAAGCTGATCTCGAACCTTTCAGACGCAGCGTGGAAGACCTTTCAATCGATCAATCGTCGTCTGCCCGAAGGCGAGCAGATTGCTCCGCGTTGGGCCGCCGAGCCTCTTCTAAAATCCTACGAACGCACAAGCCCGCCGCTCGGATTTCCGCGCGAGACCGACAGTTTGTGCCCGCGCTGCGTCAAAGAGGTTCGTGAAAGCGTGATTAGCGGCGCGATGCCGCTTGAAGATTTGATGCACGCGCATCCGGGCGAGATCAAGGCGCAGATCATCGAAGAGAACGGCCAGGTCTTTATGACGAAGACCTGCCCGAAGCACGGCGAGTTCAAAGACATCATGGCGACGGATGCGCGCTTTTTACAGCGCATCGAGTCGCTCTTTTTCGGGCGCGACTTTCGCACGGCGGAAGATTCTCACGTTCATCGTCACGGCACATCAAACATCAAGTTCGGGCGCGGCGCGGTTCTGACGGTTGATTTGACGAACCGTTGCAACATGATGTGCAATCCCTGTTTCAT
>CBDUCU010000593.1:0-2634 GCA_965365725.1 uncultured bacterium
AACCCATCTTCCGCTTGTAACCCCGAAACCGGTTGAGTTGATTTATTTGCTTAGTTAAGTTGCGATGCCTATAATCGCGCGTCAAAAGCATCGTGTCAAATCTAAGGAATTCAGAAGCTCCAGGCAGCAGCGCATTATTCAAAAATGGAAGTTGGGAAGCAAAGAGCGCTTCACACACAAACGGTTCTGGGCCTCGATACGGCAACCGCCAAGAGAAGCGTCGCTGTCATGCGGGGTGAAGAAATGCTTGCGCTTGAGGTCGGCATTGAGGGTGAGAAAAGTTCGACGAGCGTTTTAGCAGACATCGATAGGGTTCTGGAGAAAGCAATAATTGAGCTCCATGAGATCGACATATTTGCCGTGGCGATTGGGCCGGGCAGTTTTACAGGCTTACGCTCTGGGATTGCCACAATTCAGGCTTTTGCCTCAACCATTGGCCGCCCGTCGATAGGGATTCCCACGCTTCATGCTATTGCACACGTAGTCGGACCTTCGTCAAACGTCTGCGCTCTCATCCCTGCTGGCAGAGGCGAGATTTACGCACAGCTTCTCGCTCTTGAACAGGACGGAACAATTACGGAGCGTGAAGCTCCGGTTCATATTAAACCCGCCACGCTCATTGAAAAGTTTGGAGGCATTGTTAAAGATCTGACGTTCGCAGGCAGTGGCGCGAGGTTGATTCAAGAGGCGCTGGCAGATAAGAGAAGTCAAGAGGGAAGCGGTCAGATGCAGAACACCGCTCCCGGAATTCTTTATCCAGAAAATGATTGGCGATTTATTGTTGAGACCGGCGCTTTGGCTCCGAGCATTGCAACGCTCGCGCTCAAAGCCGACGCGGATGGGAACAGTTTATTCGGCAAAGTGCTCAAGCCTTTGTATGTTCGTCCTTCAGATGCCGAGTTGAACGAGAGATGTCGAGCGTAAAGGCCCTTAAATCAAAAGCCCCCACTTACTTTATCGAACGGATGTGCGAGCACGATCTGCTTGAGATCGTTGCTATCGAAGAGTCGTGCGGGTTGAGTCTCTGGGGGTGGGATGGATATCGATCTGAGCTTGAGCGTTCTGAGTCCGTCATGCTCGTGGCTCGACTTCCACAGCCAGATGTTGAGACGGGAATGCGCATTATCGGGTTTGTCGCGGCACGCGCAAGTGCGGAAGAGTTTCACATCAACAACATCGGCGTGCGAGAGCAGGCGAGAGGCTTCGGCGTGGCAAGCACTCTGCTCAGAGAGGCTCTGGAACTTGGCCTTTTGTACGGGACGCGTCGCGCAGTCCTCGAAGTGCGTTCATCGAATCTTGCCGCGCAGTCGCTTTATCAGCGTCATGGTTTTAAAATAGCCGGTCGTCGTCGAAGCTACTACAAGAATCCACCCGAAGACGCGCACGTGATGACTGCAGAACTTATTGATTGAGGCTTGATAAGCTCGCTTTGACTGGGCTACCATTTTAATTGAAATGAGCGCTGTCACCTCAGTCTTGTAGAATCAGCGTTAGCCAAACCAGAGCCGACTTGAAAGGAGGCATTCCCGAAGATGGAAATGACCAACACGGATAGTTTGAAGGAACAACTGATGCATACCGACCCGGAGTTCAGAGAACTCGCGCGAGAGCATACGAAATACGAAGAGCGCCTCAGCGAACTTTCTTCGCTGAGTTATCCGAGCGACGAGGAACAGTTGGAGGAGATTACGCTCAAGAAAAAGAAGCTGGCCGTCAAGGATCAAATGCAGGCAATCCTTGTCCGTCACCAGCAGAGCGGCGAAACCGCTCACTAAGTCGAAATCATTTAAGGGTTTATCTATCCCTCCTGGAGGGGCATATACGGGAACGCGTCACTTTGCGTTCCCGTTTTACTTTAGTGTAAATATAGCTTCGCACGCTAATCACATTCAATAAAGAGAGAAGACTGCATACGTGTCAAGAGAAGGGCTCTGGTGGGTTTTAATTCCTCTGGCTGCGGCGGTCACGGCAGGGCTTTTTGGTCTCTGGTATTTGGCTCTTCCTTTAGGCCTGCTGACAGCCTTTATGGCCTACTTTTTCCGCGACCCGGAACGGTCGGTTCCAACCGACACACGGCTGGTAGTCTCTCCCGCAGATGGGCGCATCACCCGGATCGAAAAAATTGATCCCTCAAATCCCGATTCGCCGACAGTGGTCAGCATCTTTCTTTCACCGTTTGATGTGCATATCAACAGGTCGCCGATTGCCGGTGAGATCATGGATGTGACCTACACAAAGGGGCGTTTTATGATCGCGACACGCGACGAGGCGAGTCTTGTCAATGAGCAGAATGCGCTGACAATCAGAGGCGAGCGAATAACTGTGGTTTGTCGACAGATTGCAGGGGTCGTCGCGCGTCGAATCGTTTGTTGGAAAAAGGCGGGCGACACGGTCGCGCTTGGAGAGAGAATCGGGTTAATAAAGTTTAGCTCACGCACCGATTTGGTGCTGCCGCCCTCGGTCGAGATCAGTATTCAGGTAGGGGCGCGCGTAAGCGGCGGTGCTACTGTTGTCGGGAGAGTGACTGATGGCGACTGATAATCCGGGAATGGCAGAAGAGCCGGGCGGGCTTGCGCAAGAGCGGCCAGCGCCAGCGCAGGAATGAGCGGCATGGACCCCAGCGGCTGCGAGCTG
>CBDUCU010000594.1:0-2630 GCA_965365725.1 uncultured bacterium
TCGTCGCGGGCGCGCGCATCGAAACGATTGCCGGCGCGCTTCAACATCGCGCCATCGTCCGCGCCATGCCGAACACGCCCGCGCAGATCGGACAAGGCATGACGGCCTGGACGGCGACCGACGACGTAACGGATGCGCAAATCACACAGGTTCGCGCGATGCTCGGCGCGCTCGGTCGTGAGATGCGAGTCGAAACCGAGAACATGATCGACATGGCGACGGCTTTGAGCGCGACTGGCCCGACCTACATTTTTATGATGATGGAGGCGCTGACGGACGCGGGCGTGCATCTCGGGTTCTCGCGCCACGTCGCGCAAGAGCTTGTCATTCAGACGATGCTCGGCTCAGTGCTTTTCGCGCGCGAATCGGGCAAGCATCCGGCGGAGCTGCGCAACATGGTCACATCTCCGGGCGGCACATCAGCCGAAGCCATCTATCAGATGGAGAAAGGCTCTCTGCGCACAGTCCTCTCAAAAGCCGTCTATGCTGCATACCAGCGCGCCGTCTCGCTCGGCGCACGCAAGGTCAGCTAAAGAGACATCATTATTTGGAGATTGTCAGATGAAAAAATTCCTCGCCGTCTCATTAACTCTCGTCGCCTTTTGCTTGCAGACATTCGCGCAAACTCCGCCTAAAGAGCAAGCGGATTCGTTGATAAACGAGGGGGCACTTCAATACAAGGACGGTAAGTTCGTCGAGGCGCAAAAGCTATTCGAGCAGGCGCTTGCGCTTGTTCCTGAGCATAAATTTCTCCCTCTCTTTATTGCGCGCGCACTTCACCAGCAATACAAGCCGGGCGTTGAGACGAAAGAGAACAAAGCTAAAGGTGAGCAGGCCGTTGCCGCCTATAAAAAGTTTCTCGAACGCGAGCCTTACGATGAGAATACGTTCAATGCTGTCGCTTATCTTTATCGTCTGATGCGCGAAACTGAGAAAGAGAATGAATGGTTGATGATGCTCGCTGACGACTCGAAGGCACCCGGTAAAAGACGCGCCGATGCGTTGTTAGTTCTTGCAAGCAAGCAGTGGGAATGTTCGTACAACATCACGGAGATGAAAGAGAATAAAGAGACAAGAGATGCAGACGCACGCATTACCGTTCGTTATAAAAAACCGCGCAAACAGGCAGACTTTGACCGCGCACGCGCTTGCGCAGACGAAGGCAACACTTTCATCGAACGCGCGCTCGCTTTGAATCCAAATAGCGCCAGCGCGTGGGCCTACAAGACAAACCTCTTACGCGAATTGGCGAAGCTGGCACAGATGGAAGGCAACTTATCGAGAAAAGCCGAACTGGAAATAGATTCGTCAAAGGCCGAAGCAGAGCATAAAAGATTGCTCGAAGAAGAGAACAAGAGAGCGGCGACGCGCGACGCGCAGCCCGCACGCAAGATCATCGTTCCGGCTGGCTTACTCAATGACAAGGCGATCTCGAAGGCCGCGCCTTCTTATCCAGACGAAGCAAAGATGGCAGGGGCATCCGGGGCAGTCACGGTGCAAATAACGATTGATGAAGAAGGCAACGTGATTGAGGCGAAAGCCGTCAGTGGTCATCCATTGCTACGTGCTCCATCGGTTGAAGCTGTTCGTAGATGGAAGTTTTCGCAGACCTTTCTTTCCGGACGGCCCGTGATGGTCACTGGCACAGTAATCGTAAAATACGCTCTCCGGTAGATTCTCCAAAGATAGGCTTGTTTGATGGAAGCCGTCGTCACATCTCTTAAGCGGCAAAGCGTGGAGGCGCAAGGGCGTTGGGCAAATCCGTTTGCCTTCGCGGTCTACCTCGCGCTTGCCAAGCTTTTGATCCATTTTTTGACGAACGGCGGCTATGGATATTTCCGCGACGAACTCTATTTTCTCGCGTGCGGAGAGCACTTGGATTGGGGTTATGCCGATCACGCGCCGATGATCGGGCTGGCGGCGCGCGCAAGCCGCGCGCTTCTTGGGGATTCGCTTTTCGCCATCAGATTTTTGCCTGCCGTTGCGGGCGCGCTCAAAGTTTTGTTGACGGGGTTGCTGGTCGTCGAACTTGGCGGGAGGCGTTGGGCGGTTGCTCTCGCATGCGTCTCTGTCATCGTCGCGCCTGTTTATCTCGTCGGCGACACGCTGCTTTCGATGAACGCGTTCGAGCCTCTCTTCTGGACGCTTTGTGCTTACGCAATCGTCCTCGCCATTCGACATGATGAGGCGCGCTACTGGCTTCTGTTCGGTCTCTCAGCCGGGCTCGCCCTGATGAACAAACACTCGACGCTCTTTTTCGGCGCAGCAGTTGTGACAGGACTCTTGTTGACGCGCTCGCGCCGCTTTTTTGTAAGCCGTTGGTTATGGCTTGCCGGTGCGCTCGCGTTGCTCATCTTTCTGCCGAACATCATCTGGCAATACCGTCACGATTGGGCGACGATAGAACTACTCAGCAACGTCTCGAAGACGGGCAAAAACGTCGTGCTCTCGCCCTTTGAATTCGTCGCGCAGCAAGCGCTTCTCATGCATCCGTTGACGCTGCCTGTGTGGGTTGGCGGTCTCTGGTTCTTTCTCTTCGACCGCGCGGGGAAACGCTATTCCGTTCTCGGCGCGACGTATCTTGTGCTGCTCGCGTTGATGATTTTGATGAAGGCTAAGAACTACTATCT
>CBDUCU010000595.1:0-2630 GCA_965365725.1 uncultured bacterium
ATTTAGCCGGCTCAAAGAACGACGAGAGCGAAAGCTGCAAGACCGTGAGCAGATAGACGAGCCAGAGCTGATCGGGCGTGCGGACAAAGAGAAAGCCAAGCACGACGAGCGCGCGTAAAAGATCGCTCACGATCATGATCGTGCGACGGCTGATGCGGTCGGCTAAGACCCCCGAGAGCGGGCTGAGAAAGATGGTCGGCACAAAGCGCGCGACCAGAACCAGCCCGACGTGCCGCCCCGAGCCTGTCAGCTCAAGGACGAGCGTATAGACGGCGATGGTATTAAACCAATCACCGAGCTGGCTGACGACCTGGCCGAGCCACAACAGACGAAAATCCTTGTTGCGTCTCAAAAGCTCCAGATAACCGACCGGAGTCGTCTTTGCCTCAGCCGCAGCAGTTTCCGCCGTCGCGTTCAAATGTTGGCCGCGCTCACTTGATTCCTTAGAGATTGAAAGAGAAGAGAGTGCGCCGCCGCCTCAAAGCTTGTCAAACCGTGCTGCTGTGGCTGAGTATTTGAAAGAAGCTCTTTTCTCAAACTAAAGATTAGCGCGCGCACGCGTGCTGAAAATATCCGACGCATGAATGAAACACTCCGTGTCAGCCTGGAAAGCCCGCAGAGCGGCTGGATGTCTCTCCGACTTGAGACCAAAAATCAGAGGTTTGTCTCGTCCGTCTCACACGCGCCCTACGACTCGCTGCGCGAGCTGATCGAAGCCTTGATTGCGCTAACTGAAGGACGCGACGCGACAACCGTGCATTGGAACAGCGAGCCTGAAGAGTTTGATTTTGTCTTTGATAAAGATGGCGAAGATATTTCTTTCAAAGTCGTGCGCTACGCTGACCATCGACGCGCGTCCCCGTCAATCGTCTTGAATGCGCGTCTGTCGAGAGCCGAAGGATGCGTCGCCTTCTGGCGCGAGCTGCGGCAGTTGCGCCGTCGAGCGCAAACGGACGGGTTTGAGGCAAACTGGCGACGCGCATTTCCGCATACCGAATTAGAGCGCCTGACAAAAAAACTGAGGGTTATTAGAAGACCGACCGTCTCGAAAGACACACATTAAAGAGCAAGCCGCAAATCAAAGTAGAACAAGCCTTAAGACAAAAAAAGTCGCGCAAGAGCATCAACCTTATCCAAAAAATCTAAGCGAAATCCAAAAATCTGAATAGCCTTTGTCTGGCATTCTATCTACTGCACACGCCATACACCCGCTAATCCCTTAAAATTCAAATAATTAGATTTGTTGCCAACTCCTCATACAACTTGGCACAACCATTGCCACCTGCGCACTTGGATGCTTTATCAAAATTTCTCCATTTCAGAATTCGGGGTTCCACCTTCGCCCGCAATCATAGGGGAAAGTCCAAGCACCCATGGAGGGAATTTGTGGTCGCTTGTTTCAGCAGACGCTCGCTAGGCATCGTTAAATTGTCAGTCAGCGCAGCCACGAATTCTCTCCATCCATTTTTCACACAGTATTGACGTCGATACGTCAGAGGAGGTTCTTAGAATGACATTCATGTCACACCGCATTTGGGCGCGGGCCGCTTCACTTGCGGTCGCTGCCCTGTTTGTGCTGTTCGCGTTTTCAGGCGCGGCCCTTGCGCAGGAGACAGGACAGATTAATGGAACAGTTAAAGACCCGGCTGGCGCTGCAGTGCCAGGTGCGACAGTCACGGCGAAAAACGTCGGAACTGGTGCCGAGCGCACGGTAACGGCAGATTCCGAAGGCAACTATCTTTTTACTAACCTGCAGCCCGGTATTTATGATCTGACGGCTTCGGGTACAGGTTTTCAGAACATCACTCAAAGAGCGCAGGTCACAGTGGGTGGTAGGCTCACGGTTGAGCTTTCGCTTTCGACGACTGGAGTTAAGGAAGAGGTGACGGTCATCGCCGGCGCGGGCGGTGTTGAGGTCAACACGCAGACACAAGAACTCGCCGACGTTATCAACAACAGACAGATCCGCGAGCTGCCGACACTGACGCGTAACCCATACGATCTGGTCGGCATCTCGGGCAACGTCACGCCTGACAGCAGCGCACGTGGTACCGGCTTTGCCATTAATGGTCAGCGTTCAGCAAGCACAAGCATTCTGCTTGACGGTGCTGAAAACGTCGATACGTTTACAGCAGGTGTCGGTCAGAACGTCCCGCTCGAATCCGTGCAAGAGTTCCGCGTCATTAGCGGTAACTTTTCAGCTGAGTATGGACGCGCCTCTGGCGGTATCGTCAACGTCGCGACTATTGCCGGCTCAAACGAATTCCATGGAACTGCATATGCGTTCAATCGTATCTCGAAGCTGGCCTCGAATGGCTTTAATAATAACGCGTTCAGTATTCCGAGACAGGTCTTTACGCGCAACCAGTTCGGCTACTCTGTAGGTGGCCCCATCCTCAAGGAGAAGCTGTTCTTCTTCAACAACACCGAGTGGATTCGCGTCCGCAGCGGCGGCGCGCGCGTCGCTTATGTTCCGACCTCGCAATTTATCGCCGCCGCATCTCCCGCGACGCGCGCGTTTTTTGCGCCCTATCAGATAAATGGAACGGTCGGCAGCAGCCTCACTGCGTCTCAGGTGCTGGCAGCTTTTGGCGGCGCGGCAAGCTTTAACCCCACGCCAAATGCGGCGA
>CBDUCU010000596.1:0-2629 GCA_965365725.1 uncultured bacterium
TTTTTCGTTTGTCAGAAGCGACGGCGGGGCGCGCCGTTGCGTGGGCGACGGTTGTTTGTACGGCCCTCTATCCAGTCTTTTTTGCGCAAAGCTCGATGGCGCACTTGGACATGGCTGCCGCCGCGTTCACAATCTGGGGACTTGTTCTCTATCTTCCGCCGAAGCGCGCGGATAAGAACGACGCTTCTTTGAATGAGCCAACTTTTGATGAAAGCTCGACTCTCAAACGCCGGCTTGCGTGCGTGACATTGTTTGCGGTTGCAGCTCTGGCGAAAGAGACGGCGATCCTCGCGGCAATGGCGCTTGCAGCTTGGGATTTTGTTTGCTGGTTGCTCGGTCGTTTTAAGAGCAGTGCGGGACGCGCTTTGTGTCTTGAGCCTTCGCGTCGCTTCTGGCATGTGCTGTTGTGGGGCTTCGCGCCCGTGCCAATCTTTGCGTGGCTGCTTTATCACAAAAGCCGGACGGGCTATCTCTTCGGCAACCCGGAATATTTTCGCTACAACGTTGAATCGACTCTGAACGCGGCGCGCGTGCTGCAAACTTTTTGGGAGCGTCTGTGGCACGTAACGGCGCATCTGAATCTTTGGGCGCTGACGTTGCCAGCCGTCGCCGCGATGTTTCTGCGACCCAAAACCGATGCAAGCGTGGAGCGCAAGCGAATCGACGCGCGCATACAACTCGTCTTTGCCGTCGTCGTCGCGGCCTACGTCGTTGCGCTCTCGGTGGTCGGCGGCGCGGTGCTTGCGCGCTACATGCTGCCGGTCTTGCCGCTCGTCATCCTCGTCTGCGTCTCGACGCTCAGACGACGCTTGCGACGTTGGACGATTGTTGTGGCGGTTGTTTGCACAATCTTTGTCGCGGGACTTTTTATCAACCCGCGCAGCTTCCCCTGGGAAGAGAATCTCGCTTACAGAGATTTCATTCTGCTGCATCGCAATGCCGCGCAGTTTATCGATAAAAATTACGCTGACCCGCGCGTGCTTACCGCCTGGCCTGCAAGCGATGAATTGAAGAACCCTTACTTTGGCTACACCACGCGCGCTTTCCGCGTCGTGACAATCGAAAATTTCAAGCACGAAAATCTTCAAGCGGCAGCCAACAAAAAAAACGACTACGACCTCGCCCTTCTCTTCTCAACGCACGGCGGCCCGACGCTTGAAGAAGCCGTCAAAACACTCGGCGCACGCGTCCGTTTTCATGAAGCGCGAAGAGAACAGTGGGCGGCGGTCGTGGAAGTGAGCGGTGGGCAGTAAGTAGTAGAACAGGTTATTGAAGTGATGCGAATTGGTGTGAGTGTTGACGACAAATAACGGCTCACTGCTCGCTTAAATCTATGCCTTACGAACTATTTCTCGCGTTCAGATATTTGCGTGCGCGTAGGGGGCGGCGCGTGGCGCAGTTGACTGCGCTGGCGGCTGTTTTAGGAATCGCGTTCGGCGTAGCCGCGCTTATTTTTGCGCAAGGGTTGGCGAACGGTTTTCGTAATGAGCTGCGCGACAAAATCCTGCGCGGGACGGCGCACGTGACGGTTGCGCGCGCCGATGGAGAGATGTTTGCAAATTGGCGCGACGTGGCAACGCGCATCCGCGCGGTTGAAGGCGTGACAACAGTTGAGGCGACGACTTACGAGGGCGCACTTTTGAGTGGGCCGCAGGGCGCAAGTTACGCAGTGGTGCGCGGCATAGAGCAGGAAGGCGTGCGCGCTCTTGATGAGTTGAAGCGGATTGAGGAGAGCGGTCGCGTCGAAGATTTGTTTCAGGTGCAGAAGCCGCAGATGAAAGAGGATGAGAGACAGCCATTGCCCGTGTTTGTCGGCGCGGAGTTGGCGGCGCGGACGGGGCTTTTAAGCGTGGGTGAAGAAGGCTGGGTGGTGACAGGCGAGCGCGGCGTTGCGCCACCGGGTTTTGTGCCGCGTGCGCGGCGTGTACGCGTCGCGGGGATTTTTCGTTCGGGGCTTTTTGATTACGACTCGACGTGGATTTATACATCGCTTCAGGGCGCATCCGATATTGCCGGTGGGAGCGTTGAGGCGGCATCGGCAATCAGTCTCGAAGTAAGAGACGTATACGCGGCGGGCGACGTGGCGGCGCGCGTGCGCGAGGCGCTCGGCGCGCAATGGAGCGTGGTTGATTGGCGCGAGGCGAATCGACCCTTGTTTGCTGCGCTTGAGCTTGAGAGGCGGACGGTCGCACTCATCATCGGGCTGATTATCATTGTCGCTGCGCTCAACATCACGACGACGATTGCGCTCGTCGTCGTCGAACGACGCACGGACATCGCCGTCCTCAGTGCGCTCGGCGCGCGCCCGCAAAGCATAACGATAATCTTTATCGTCGAGGGCGCAATCATCGGAGCATCGGGCGCGGTTGTGGGCGTGGCGCTTGGTCTTGCGTGCGTCGCGACAGCAAATCATTTCGGATTGGTGCAACTGCCGCCCGACGTTTATTCGTTGAGCGCAGTTCCGCTTCACGCAAACGCGCGCGATGCAGCGTGGCCTGCGTTTGCGGCATTCATCGTCAGCGTGTTGGCGACGCTCTATCCGGCACGCAGAGCGGCGCGCACGCGCCCTGCCGAAGTGTTGAGACACGGATGAGCAAGAGTCTGGAGTCAGAAGTCAGAAGTCATGAGT
>CBDUCU010000597.1:0-2620 GCA_965365725.1 uncultured bacterium
TGGGATGTTTCAATTCCACATTGGTTCGATTAAGACCTGCGCGGCGAACAGACGCTTGAGCGCATGCTTAATCGTTTCAATTCCACATTGGTTCGATTAAGACTCGCTCCCCTCTTCAATCTCGGACGACTCTTCACCAGTTTCAATTCCACATTGGTTCGATTAAGACGGAAAGAGCCGCAACGCACACTTAATCGAGCGAACGCGTTTCAATTCCACATTGGTTCGATTAAGACCAGGCTCGCTTTGTCAATATGTAGATGCTACATGAAAGTTTCAATTCCACATTGGTTCGATTAAGACTCCCGAAGCGTCCCCCGTCACGCTTCGGGAACTTAGTTTCAATTCCACATTGGTTCGATTAAGACTATGAGAGGTTTACGAAATTACGTTCTCTTGTTAAGTTTCAATTCCACATTGGTTCGATTAAGACGAGAGCCATCACGACTGATGCGCCCTGTGCAAGCGATGTTTCAATTCCACATTGGTTCGATTAAGACGGCCGTAAGATTCCAAGACCCACCGACTATTAAACGTTTCAATTCCACATTGGTTCGATTAAGACAGCGTGCGAGGTTCGCAGAGAAGGAATCATAAATTGAGTTTCAATTCCACATTGGTTCGATTAAGACCCCGGGATTTTGGACAACAGTTGGGGTGAATTTTGAGGGTTTTGTGTGGTTTTGGTCAAGGATGAGAGCGTGGTTGGTCGTCGGGCAGCAATGATGCTTGAAGCGCGGGCGGGCGACGACATGAGTTAGGGCAGTGAATAGTTGGATTTACATCAGAGCGGAGCACAAGGGCGGGCGTGTGCCGTCCGAAATTACGGAGGCCGACGACGCGGAGAAAGCGTCTGGAATCTGTAAGCTGTGGTCTCATATCAGGTTGCCCGTTTCGCCGCGCTCGCGCCCGAGTGTCTCTTTGGCAAGCCAACGCTGGTCGCGCGCCGTGTAAATGAGAACTGAGTCGGCCTCCGTCTCCATAATCCTGCGCAGGCCCGCTTTGACGGTTTCGATCTGCGCGTCGGTCAGCTCGCCTTCAAAGACGGAATTTTGTACCCAGTGAAGATGGCGTTTGAGATATTTGTGGACGCGCGACACGCGCCTGACTTCGACATCATATACGAGCAGCACGTACATAGAAGTCTCCGAACGCTTTCTACCACCACGCGCGAAAGCCCGTGTACGGCTCGACGCGCGTCAGATGTTTGACGAGCTTGTAACACTCAAGACGAATCAGTCTTTCGTAGCTGACCTTGCGACGCAGACGACGGTGCTCGATAGTCGTCTGCAAACGCGCGTCCCATTCCTTGAGCACGGTCTTGCGGCCCGAATCTTTTAGATAACAGCAGTTCAAATCCTGTGCAAAGTCGCGCCCCGAAAGCTGCCGGTTGTTTAGGAGCTTGAAGATCAGGCGGTCGGCGAGGATGGGTTTGAAAACTTCGGCCAGATCGAGCGCGAGCGAAAATCTACGTGCGCCCGGCTCATGCAAAAAGCTGATGGTCGGGTCGAGCTGCGTGCGATAAATCTGCGAAAGCGTCGCGGCATAGACAAGTCCGTTGGTAAAAGAGATCAAAGCGTTGACCTGATTGTCGGGCGGACGACGGACGCGGCGCGTAAACTTAACGTCCTGTCGCAGAATCCGCGAGAAGGCCTGATAGTAGGCCGCACGCGCGCGTCCCTCGCAGGCCATCAGTTGATCGATGTCTTTGACCGTTTCCAGACGCAGCGTCTCCATCTGCACAACCTCCGTCTCAGTCAAAAGCTCCGCGCCGCGCGTTGCGTAATAACGCAGGTTGCGCGTGATGTTATGCAGAGCAGCCCTGATAAATTCACGCGCGATCTCAAGACGCAGACGGCGGTTCGTATAGTGGCGCACCTGTCGGACGAGCAGATAGCCCGCATGCAGGTATTCGCGCGGATAGTATGTGCCCGCGTAGAAACCGTAATAGTTGAACAGATGCAGAGGCACCCGATGCTGCGAAAGAAAGACGAGCACACGCGCATTCAACTCCAGCTCGCCGAACGCCCACAACGCATCTACGTCTTCGACCGGGATCACTCGACGCTCGCGCACACGCACAGGCGACTCCGCGCGCCCCGCTTCGTCCAACACAGTTTCGTCTTGAGCGTTCCATTCATCCGCGCTCTCTGTTTCGGGTTCAAGCGCGAGATCGCCAAAGCCTCTTTCGGGTACGCAGAGGCCGATTGCTTGCTGTGAAGACGAAGCTTGCGAATCATCAACGACGGCGGATGCTTCCACGCCATTTTCCGCCGTCTCAGCGCGCGTCGAAACCTGTGCCTGATCGTCTTCGTCAGCCACCGGCTCAAACAGAAGCGTGTTGTCCTTGCGCCGCAGACGGCCCGAACGCGTCAGATAGTAGTGTCGCGCCAAGAGAGTTTTACCCCCAACACAATTCCGCGTAAGAGCAGGACGCGCAGATTCGCATCCATTCGACCTGAGGAGCCCGCTTCGATTCGACAATCAGCTTCATTTCGACAAGCGCACGCTCAATCTCACGCACGCCTTCTTCCGTCAACTCAACCCGCTTCGTCTCACGCAATTTCGGATAATCAATCTGCCCGCTTAAACCTTTCACCCCCTTGAGCTTGAGATAGTA
>CBDUCU010000598.1:0-2617 GCA_965365725.1 uncultured bacterium
GAAACTTTTCTCCGGTATCAAAACGCGCTCGGACTTGAACCGCCGAAGACTGAGGTCGGGCACAAAGGAGTCTTGCCGCAGCACTTCGGAGATATGTTCGGCTGGCCGGAGATGGTCGAGCAGGTGGCGCGGGTTTACAATTCACTCCCGCCCGAAGAACGCGCGCGCGCAGGAATTTTTGCCAACAATTACGGCGAGGCCGGGGCGATAGACTTCTTCGGCCCGCGCTACAATCTGCCGAAGGCCATCAGCCCACACCAGAACTATTTTCTCTGGGGGCCGCGCGATTACACGGGCGAAGTTCTGATTCTTTTGCAATCGAAACGCGCGGACGCAGAAAGGTATTGTCGAAGCGTCGAAGAGGCCGAGCGAGTAGGGCATGCTTATGCGATGGCCGAAGAACACTACGCGATTCTTGTCTGCCGCGACCTGCGCCCGCCATTAAACGAGCTATGGCCCGGACTCAAACACTGGAATTAAGGTTAAAAAGATGTCTCGTCTCATCATTACAGGCACGTTTATTTTGACGACTGCTCTCGTCGCACAAGCAGAGCAACAACAGACGCATCTGATTGCGCTTCCCGGCTGCTCAACCCTGCGTCCCGTTCGCGCGCCTGAGCCTTCGCCGTCAACACGCAAAGAGATGGAAGCCAAACTCGCTGAGGCGCGCATCAATTATGAAAGAAATCCAAACGACGCGGATGCGCTCATCTGGCTCGGTCGGCGGACGGCATATTTAGGGAGATTTGACGAGGCCATCAAATTCTTTACCGAAGGCATCACCAAACATCCACGCGATGCACGCTTTTATCGACATCGCGGGCATCGACTCATTACCGTCAGATGTTTCGACGCGGCGGTCAAAGATTTCGGGCGCGCGGCAAAGCTTATGCGCAGCAAACCCGACGCAACAGAACCCGACGGGCAACCGAACGCGCGTAATATTCCGACGAGCACGCTGAAGTCGAACATCTTTTATCATCTCGGCCTTGCGCATTACCTGCGCGGCGATTTCAAAAAAGCCCTGCGTGCATACCGCGAGTGTATGAAATATTCGCGCAACCCAGACATGCTCGTCGCCAACGCACATTGGCTCTACATGACGTTGCGGCGTTTGGAGCGCGAGCGCGAGGCCGAGCAGATTCTGGCGCTTGTCCGCTCAGACATGGAGATCATCGAGAACCGCGACTACCATCGGCTGCTTCTGATGTACAAGGGCGAGATCACTCCGGAAAAGCTTCTCGCCGATGCGTCGAAATCCGACGGCAGCCTGAGTTTTTCCAGCACCGCCTACGGCATCGGCAACTGGTATCTCTATACAAAGCAGCCCGAGAAGGCTCTGAAAATATTCCTGCGCATCGCCGAAGCGCCGCAGACGACGAGCTTCGGTCACATCGCCGCCGAGGTTGAATTAAAACGAATGGGCTTGAAGGATCACCCGCGCGGAGAGCTGCCGTTGCGAACGATTTATTAGACCGATTTACGTTTGAGTTTATCACCCAACATTTAGCCGTTGACATTCAAAGCCCCAGCTTGTGCGGCTTCGTCGCCGAGCGCGAGTATCTCTTTGCGGATGGCCTTGCGTTCGGCGAGCAGTTGGCGGAAAAAGCCGCGTCGCGTGACGAAGAACAAAACGGCGCGCGCGCCTGCGCGTGATCTGTCAAATTCCTCTGAAAACCTGAGCGCGACGTAGCCGAGCGCGGGGCCGAGCAAGAGCACGACGAGCGACGACCACCACGCGTCTGTAAAGATGTAGGCCGCGATTGCAAGAACGATCCACGTCAATGGAAAAAGAAGCATGGCCGCGACGATCTTGACGGTCGAGAGGATGTCGTCGTAGCTGTGTGAAAACTTCGTTGCCAGATAACCTGCAAGCGTGTAGGCGGGATAATTGACGACGAGGCCCGCGAGCGCAAAAGGCAATGTCACGGCGTGAACGAGCGCGCGCCACAGCAGATTTCTCAAACGCGCATAGCTTGAGACGCGCGCGGGGCTCAGGTCGCGTACGTCTTCGAGTCCGACCTGCGTCAATTCTTCCTCATAGCGACGGATGCGCGCCTCGAGCGCGGCGACGCGTTCTGGCGCATGCGCGCGCAGGAATGCATAGCCTTCGACAAAACGACGACGACGACGCAACTCCCTCTCAAGACTCCGATTCTCATCGCTTGATTCATCCTCCGCAGAAAAAATCTTCTCGGCGCGCGCCACCATCTGAAGCGCCTCGTGATGCTCTGCATTCAAAGTCACCTCTCGCAGGGCCGCAGAGATTTGTTCGGAGAGTTCCTGTACGGCCTCGCGCGACGGCTCGCCTCGCTCGTCTAGTGCGATGCGCGCAACCCTCACAGGCTCGCCGAAATAGAGAAGCGCGCCGCTACGAAAAGTGGTTTTCGACGTGTAGTAGAGTCCGGAGGGAATGATCTTCAGGTCAAGCCCTTCGCCCGACGAGGCCGCGCCGAGCGCGATGCGCGCCGCACCCGTCTTCAAAGGTCGCAAAGAAGCCTCGCTGTGCGAAACGCCTTCGGGACAGATGCCCAAAGTGCCGCCGCGTTTGAGCAAGCCTTGCGCGAGGCTGAAGGTCTCGCGGTTTTTCGACGTGTCTTCGCCCTCGTCCTGTTTG
>CBDUCU010000599.1:0-2605 GCA_965365725.1 uncultured bacterium
GGCTGTTATCCCCACATCTCCGTACTCGCTAAGGTCGCTCGTCAAACGGCGCACCTTGCCGTCCGGATATGAGAGCAGCCATAGTTGAAAGAAGGTTCCGTTGCGCTCTCTTGCCACCATCAACAAACCGCTTCCGTCAGGCAACCACGCGACGCGCGTGACCTGATCCCAACGCTCGTTTGAGATGAGCCGTTCTGAAAAATCGTCGAGCCGCACTTCGACGACGCTGTTATAGCTGCCGCCCTCTTCGTTGACGACGACGGGACAGGCGAGCCGCTTGCCGTCGGGCGACCAGACGGGGCCGCCGTTCCAGAGCATCGCGGCAGGAAGCTTGCGAACCGCAAGCGTCTGCTCGCCCGTGCCGTCGGCGCGCGCAATGATGATCTCTCCCTCTTTTTTGGCGAGGTCGTTGCGAAGAAAGGCGATGCGCTCGCCGTCCGGGGAAAAGCCAATCTCGCTCTGAATGTTTGAGACTACTTTGACGGGCACGGCCCCAAGTCCGAACGCAGGAATTCTGTAGAGCGTGGCCGTGTCCTCTGCGTCAGGACCGAGATAGAAAATGTAATTGCCGTCGGGCGAAAAGCTGAGAGTAAAAAATATGAGGTTCGGAACAATCCGCATGTTGGCGGCGGTCGCCACCTGTCTGACCCACAGGCTGTGTCGTTCGCCTTCCGTCATCACATATGCGACATACTTCCCGTCGGGCGAGACGGCTGCCGCGCGAGCGTTGCCGTTTGTCGTCACTTTAATGATGTTTGTTCGCTCGAAGACTTTTGTCGCCAATGTCTGAGACGGACCCTGTTGCGGCGGCCTCTCTGACCACCACAGATAAGCAACTGCGACGAAGGCCAAGGCAAGAGATGCAAAAGCTGCAACCGTTAACACACGCCGCTTTCGATTTGCCGCAGGTTGAGAATGTTTTTCATCAGGCGATGTGGTGCGGAGCAAAGACTGCGCCCCGGTCGCACGCATGGGCGCACCCGTCCGCGCAGATGCTCGGGATTCTTCGCTTGAGAGCGGCGGCATGCTGCGTTCGACTTCAGCGCCGATCTCAAGCTCGCGCCGCAGAGCTTTCAAATCAAGCTCCATGTCGCGCGCCGTCTGATACCTTTCGGCGCGCGGCTTGCGCAGCGACTTGCGCACGATGCGTTCAAGTTCTGCCGGCACGTTCGCCGCAAAGTGTGAGAGAGCGGGCGGCTCGCGCTCAAGCACGGCGACGATTGTGTCGCCGTGCGTCTCAGCCGCAAACGCTGCGCGACCGGCCAGCATCTCGTAGAGCACGCACCCCAGAGACCAAACATCCGTGCGCGCATCGACCGGAAGACCGCGCGCCTGCTCGGGCGACATGTAACGGGCCGTGCCCATCAGGATGCCTGTCCCCGTCTCGACCAGAGCGCGCGTGAGAGCTTCGGGGTTTGCAGCCGACGCAGTTTGTTCGGCAAGCTTGGCGATGCCGAAATCAAGTACCTTGACGAGGCCGTCCGTGCGCACCATCACGTTTTCAGGTTTGATGTCGCGATGAACAACGCCTGCTGCGTGCGCCGCCGCCAGCGCCGAAGCCGACTGCGCAGCAAAATCGAGCGCCTCGTCGAGAGTTATGCCGCGTCCCTTCATCCGCGCGCGCAGGGTCTCTCCTTCGACGTACTCCATTGCGATAAAGTGCAAGCCTTCTTCCGCCTCGCCGATTTCGTGGATGACCGAGACGTTCGGATGCGAGAGCGCCGATGCGGCGCGCGCCTCTTGTCTGAAGCGACGCACGCGCTCTTCGTCGCGCGTAAAGGCGGCGGGTAAAATCTTGAGCGCCACCTTGCGCCCGAGTTTCATGTCTTCGGCGAGATAGACTTCGCCCATCCCGCCTGCGCCGAGCGGCGCAAGGATTCTGTAATGAGCGACGAGGCGGCCTTCGGCAACAGATTCGCGCGTCTCGTCCGTGAGCGACAGCGAAACAGCGCGATACGCCGGGTCGTCGAGAAATTCGCCCGTCTGCTCGTGCGCGCTAATGAGCGACGAGACCTCGCGCCGCGCCTCTTCGTCCCCCGCGCACGCTTCATCAAGAAAAGAGGCGCGCTCGCGCGGCTCGCGCTCAAGCGCCGCGTGAAAGACCGATTTGATCTGTTGCCACCGTTCCGGTGTCATCTCTTACTCTTCTCGTTTGCCGATGGCGGGATACACTCTCAAATTTAATCGCGTTGTCGTTGTACGAAATCCCTCAATCCACAGTTGAGAAATTCTGTTACGCAAGCTCTCTGCGCAGCCACGCGCGCGCCATCTTCCAATCACGCTCGACCGTTGCATGCCCGATGCTCAAGACCTCAGCCGTCTCTTCGATCGAGAGTCCGCCAAAAAAACGCAGCTCGACAATGCGCGCCTGTTGCTGGTCTAAAGCAGCCAATCTTTCGAGCGCTTCATGGACGGCGAGAATGTCTGTGTCGGGTGCATCGGCGATTTCATCGGCATGGCTCAAGGTGACGGCAAACTGCGAGCCGCCGCGCTTCTGCGCCTGACGATTGCGCGCATGATCGACGAGGATGCGACGCATCAGGCGTGCGGCCACGCCGAAAAAGTGTGCGCGGCTTGAGAAGCGAGCGCTTCGTTGATCGACGAG
>CBDUCU010000600.1:0-2593 GCA_965365725.1 uncultured bacterium
GAACATGGACCCGGAGACGCACGAATCTCTGTGCATCGCCTGCAACCTCTGCGCGCTCGCCTGTCCTGAAGATTGCATCGACGTGATTGCGATGGACATCGAGATGACCGTCGGCGGCAAGGCGCGCAAAAAGAAGGTCCTGGATGAATTTATCTTTGACACTTCGCGCTGCATGTTCTGCGCGCTTTGTCAGGAGGCTTGCCCGACGGCATGTCTTGAGCTGACGCAAGACTTCGAACTGGCGACCTACACGCGCGCAGGTTTTGTCTGGAATCGACGGATGCTCGAACAGGGACGTGAGCAGCCGAAGTACGAACGTTAAAAGCGCGTCAATCGTAAGTCGTGAATCGTCAATCGATTGCACCAAACACGACTTGCGATAATCGCTCAACCAGAACTGCTTTCAAACACGATTCACGATTCACGACTTACGATTGACGGTTTATATGATCTTAGCCGGTTGGGAATCAGTCTTCTTTTGGATCTTCGCGGTCGCCGCTTTGGTCGCCGGGTTGTTGACGATTATGGCGCAGAACGCCGTGCATTCGGCGCTGTTTCTGATCTCGACGCTTGTCTCGGTGGCCGCGCTCTTTATTTTGGCGGGCGCGGAATTTATCGCGGGCGTGCAGATCCTCGTCTATGTCGGCGGCGTGATGGTTCTGTTTCTGTTCGTCATCATGCTCGTCAACGTCGGGGCCGAAGAGCGCGGACGCGAAAGACTTTTCAACAGCACGGGTCAGGTGGGGGCGAGCCTCGTCGTCTTGATGCTGTTTGTGTTTGGATTGATTTACGCCATCAACACGGCGGGCGCGAGTTTTCGCCCCGGCGGGGTTGAGGCAAGCGTCGCGGCTGAGCGGCAGTCGCAGCAACAAGCCGTGCGCGAGCGTCAATTGCGTTTGGCGGAGACGCGCACCAGTCGTCTCTCGCGCGATACGGAAACAGTGGGGGGCAGTCTCTTCCGCTATGCGGGGTTGCCGTTTGAGATTGCAAGCGTGCTTCTGCTTGTCGCCATCATCGGATCGGTGCTGCTTGCGCGCACCATCAAACAGGAGCGTTCGGTTGACGACGTTGACCAGCAAGTTATCGCTGAAGAAGATGCTGTTGAACTCGCCAGCACTCGCGCGGCGGATTGAGTTTGGAAAGATAAAAACCTGAGTCTGTATTCGTCTTCCATCAATAATTTTATGGGCGATTCAATCATGACGGCGATGCTTCTGTGGCAGGGAGCGCAGCTTGAATCAATCAAGCAGGGGATTTTTTATCCTGACACGTCGAAATTCTTGCTAATCGGCGCGCTGCTGTTTGTCATCGGCGTGGCGGGCGTGCTGACGCGTCGCAACATCATCGTCATCTTTATGTCGGTCGAGTTGATCTTGAACGCCGCGAACCTGAACTTCATCGCCTTTGCGCGCTACTTTCAAGAGACGGGAAACTTAAACGCCGTCGCCGGGCAAGTCTTTACGGTCTTTATCATCGTCGTCGCCGCTGCCGAAGCCGCCATCGGTTTGGGGATCGTCATCGCGCTCTATCGCAACAAGGAGACGATCTTTGCTGACAAGATTGATTTACTAAAGTGGTAAATGAAGAAGGTGGGAGTCAGAAGACAGAAGTCAGAATGGGACAACTCGCTGTGACAGCTTTTATTCTGACTCCTGACTCCTGACTCCTGACTAATATGCATAGATACATCTGGCTCATCCCGCTTCTGCCGCTCCTGGGGGCCGCCGTCAACGGCCTCATGGGACGCAAGTTTCGCTTCTCGGAAAGACTCGTCAGCGTAATCGGAGTCGGGTCTGTTGCGTTGGCATTTCTGATTGGTGTCGGGGCGGTCGTCTCTTACGGGTGGGGCGATCATGCGATTTACCCGCGCGCTTACGTGACGAGCGAGGACGGCGCGTTTCGTTATACATGGATTCCGGGCGGCGCGGTTGAGCTAACACAAGCGCAGGGTGGTGATGTTCACGTCAACCCGGGTACAGCTCTCGATCCGCAGGGACGGCCTATTGATCCTTCGCAGTCAGACAGTGCGGGTCGCGGCGCGCTGCTGGATGTCGAGTGGAGCTATCAACTAGACGCGCTCTCATCCATTTTCATTCTGATTGTGACGGGCGTAGGGCTTTGCATCTTTGTCTTTGCGACCGGCTACATGCACGGCGATCCGGGCTTTTATCGCTTCTTTGCGTATCTCGGACTTTTTATGTTTTCGATGCTCATCCTTGTGATGGGGTCGAACTTTTTGATGATGTTCGTCGGGTGGGAGGGCGTAGGCCTCTGCTCGTATCTTTTGATCGGTTACTACTTTGACCGCAAGGAAGCAGGCGACGCATCGCGCAAGGCGTTTATCACCAACCGCATCGGAGATTTTGGCTTCGCTCTGGCGGTCTTTGCCGTCATCGCCGTCTTTGGCTCGACGCAGTACACGGACGTGATGCAAGCGGCTGCCGCCTATCCGATTGAGACAATCGGACACTGGGGCATCATGTCGTGGATTGCGCTCGGACTCTTTATCGGCGCATGCGGCAAGAGTGCGCAGATACCTTTGTACGTGTGGCTGCCCGACGCGATGGCCGGGCCGACCCCCGTCTCTGCATTG
>CBDUCU010000601.1:0-2586 GCA_965365725.1 uncultured bacterium
CCGGCACATAGAGTTTTGCGTCGTCGGCGTAAAAGAGCAGCATAAACTCGCCGCGACGGTTTGCGCCTAAGTCCAGGGTCTGCAGTCCGCCGAAGCGCGCAATGCCGTGATCGATGTGGACGACGAAATCATTGACTTTTAAGTCTCTAAAGTCAGAAAGAAAGGCCGCCGTCTTCGACCGCTTTCTTTTGCCCTTCTCCTTTTGCCACGCCGCCGCGACGGTCGCGCGACGCTCCACGCCCTGATCGCTCGCCTCGTCGAACAAATCCGTCTCGACATGCGCAACGAGCGACGCTTCCGGCAGCTCAAATCCGCCCGACAAACGCCCGACCGTGACAATCACTTGCGCGTCCGAAGCGACCCTTTCATCCGTCGCCGCAACTCGCGCCGCAACCTCATACTCGGCCAGCATCTCGCCGACGCGCTCTGCAATCCCTGCGCTCGGCATCACGAGAAGCGTCGTCGTCAAACTCTCCGACACGCGACGGCGCAGGTCTGAAGCCAGATCAGGGATGCGCCCGTGATACCGGCGCACCGGCAACGAACGCAGCTCAACTTCTGCCGCCTGCTCAACGACCGGAAAGAGAAAAAGCGGCGCGCCCTTTTCACGCGCGCGCCCGATTTGCACGACGGGTTGTTCGGCTTCGCCCGTGAATCTTTCATCGATGACGGCGGCAGTGCGACCCAGCGCGCGAAACTCGACGCGACGCGCCTGTGCATCGATCTTCGCACGCAGTTCTTCGACCGTCAGATACAATTCCTCAGGCGCGAGGCCAATCTCGTCGGCCTCTTCGTTCTCACGGAAGCGCGCCGCAAGCGTGTCGTAAGTCGTAGAGAGAAACTGTTCCACGCCAGCAGGCTCATCGACGACAAGCACCGTGTCAGAAGCGAGATAATCGAGCGCGCTCGCCTCCGTCTTGATCAGCAGAGGAATCAGCCACTCCCAGCCCGCAAAGCTCTCGCCCTCATCCGCATAAACCGTTCTATCTTTGAGCGCGCGCGCAAATCTCTCATCCGTCCAACGTTCGCGCGCGCCTTCGGCCCATAGACGAAAATCGCCCGACGAAACCGTGTACTCGCGCATCGGCACGATCTCAGCCTCGCGCACCTGCGCGATTGAAAGCTGCGTCTCCGCGTCAAACTTTCTGATCGAGTCAACCGTGTCGCCAAAGAACTCGACGCGCAAGGGCGCATCCGAACCCGGCGGCCACACGTCAAGAATTCCGCCCCTTAAACTAAACTCTCCGACCGCGCCCACAGGGTCTTCGCGCACATATCCGGTTGCTATCAATCGCTCGACAATCTCTTCCGGCGCAAAATCTTCGTCACGCCGTAGCACCGCGCCTGATTCGACAAGACGCGCGGGCGTAACCGTTCGTCTGAGCAGCGCGCGCGATGAAAGCAGCGCGAACGAACCGCGACCCTTGGCAAGCTGCCAGAGCGTGAGAGCGCGCCGCTCCAAAGTCTCGGCGTGCGGCGATGCTCCGGCATAAGGGTCGCCCTCCGATGCAGGGAGCGAGAGCACCGCGTCACCCGTCGTCTCGACATCTTCGAGCGCGCCCGCCCAAAAACTCAAATCACGCTCCCACGCCTCGATGTCGCGGTTTGACTGTGCCACGACGGCAAACCGCCGTCGCGTCTCGCGTCGCAAGGCCGCCAGCACAAGAGCGCGCGCCGGCGCTGATGTCAGCCCCGCGACAGACACTACGCGCGCACCGCCCGCAATCTCCGCAGCCAGACGCTTAAATTCGCGCCCCTCGGCCACGCGCCGCAACGCACTCTGCAAAACTGAAATTGATTCCGTTGTACTACTCACTTTTCCCCGGCTCAATCTGATAAGACAATTCAAACATTGATAGACAGGAGAAGAATCGATGAACGCGAAACGATAAACGATGAATTAAATACAGCTTGTCTTTCATCCACGTTCATCGTTTCTTTCCGTCCTGTCCATTCATGTTAATTTCACTTCCCCTGATTCGCTCAATCACGCTTGTTGTCGAAGCGCCTTCGATAAAGCGAAGCGCGAGCACGCGCCCGCCCGCCCGCTCGACCTCCTCGCGCCCGTGTATCTCATCCAAAGCATAGTCGCCGCCTTTGACGAGCACGTCGGGCAAGACCTCTGCGATGAGCGCACGCGGCGACTCCGCATCAAACACCGTGACATAAGAGACTGATTCGAGCGCGGCCAAGACTTCCGCGCGCTCATCTTCCGTCATCACCGGGCGATTCGCGCCCTTGAGCGCGCGCACCGAACGGTCGCTGTTGATGGCGACAATCAGCGCATCACCCAGCCGTCGGGCCTCTTGCAAATAGCGAACGTGGCCGACGTGCAGGATGTCGAAACAGCCGTTTGTAAACACAAGCCGTCGCCCCGATGCGCGCAGCTCCGCGCGCACGCGTCGGACATCTTCCAAACTACGAAGTATCTTGTCGTTCATTGTGTTTGATGAATCGTAAAGCGTAAATCGTGAATCGTAAAGACAGGCGGCTTCGATTCACGACCTGCGTCTGACAGGGCATTGCTGAGCGGCAGGCGCTTCTCTATAATCCGCGCTTACCTTTGCACATAAAAAATCATGAACC
>CBDUCU010000602.1:0-2564 GCA_965365725.1 uncultured bacterium
GGCGTACTGATCGACATCAATCTGCCTCACCGCGAGATTGCTTCCATCGTCGGCTCGACGCGCGAAAGCGTCACCGTCCGCTTGAACGCCATGCGCCGCGCCGGTATCATCGACTTCGTTGACCGAAAAATTTTAATCAGAACGCCCGCCGCGTTTGCGGCATTTTCGTAAAATTGTGAATCGCAAATCGTAAATCGATTTCCGGTTGACAATCATTCGACGCACGCTTCTCTCTATTGCACGCGTTGAATAATCAACCACGATTCACGATTTACGATTCATGATTTACGACTATGCGAACCTGTCCAATCTGTCACAAACCCGTCGAATGGAAAGATAATCGCTTCCGCCCCTTCTGCTCGGAGCGTTGCCAGACAATCGATCTCGGCGCGTGGGCCAGCGAAGAGTACAGTGTGCCTTCGGACGAAGCTCCGCCATTTGAAGAGATCGAGCGCAATCCGCTCGGCGACGGCACAGACCGCCCCGCCAATCAGTAAACTTCTCATCGGCTCGCCTTTGCTCTGCGGTTGACCAGGCCTTCGTGTAGAATAATCTTTATGCGAAGGAATTCTGTTTATCCTTTATCTTTTCTCACGCCGCGCCGCGCCGCATCTCTATTTACTCTTGCGCTCTTTCTTCTATTTCTGCAAGGCTGCGGCGAGCCGCCGCGCTACGCTAAAGTGGAGAAGACGGCTGAGAAGCCTCTGCCACAGGCCGCGCCGCAGCAACAAACGCGCACGAATCTACCAATGCCGCCCGTCGCCTCTGCGCACGGCGTAGAGCAGCAACAGCAATCCGGCGCGGGCTGGACGCTTCTTGACGGAAGGCGTGAGACGCTCGCTGATTATCGCGGTCAAGTCGTTGTGCTAGACCTATATGCAACTTATTGCCCGCCCTGCCGCGACGAAATCCCGCATCTCGTCTCGCTCCAGAAGCAGTTTGGCAAGCAGGGTCTGAAGGTCATCGGTCTTAACGTCGGCGGCCCCGAAGATCAACGCAAAGTTCCGGCCTACGTCGAGGAGCTCGGGATTCAATACGAACTCGGCAACCCGGACGACGAGTTTATCTATTCGCTCTCAGCCGGAGAGACGGCCATTCCTCGCACATACATCTTCGACCGGCAAGGCCGTCTCATAGATTTTACGGTGGGCTACGATCAAACAATCGCGCAGCGCATCGACCGCGCCGTCAATACGGCGATGATGACAAAAGAGATACCGACGCACTAAACAACCAAGTCTCACAGCCGGGAGACAAAAACAGGAAACTCTTTTTGTCTTCCGGACTCCGAGACTCTAAAAGAGGTACGAGTGTGAGAAGAGCGAAAATTCTTGCTACGTTGGGGCCGGCCTCACGCGAGCCTGCGGTGATCGAATCGCTTCTGGCGGCGGGGACAAACGGCATCCGCATCAACATGTCGCACGGCACGCAGGAGGAGCATGTCGAGACAATCAAACGCGTGCGCACGGCGGCTGAACGAATGAAGCGCCCCGTTGCAGTGCTCGTCGATCTGTCGGGGCCGAAGATTCGCACGGGCGTGCTCAAGGGCGGCCAACCAGTCCCACTCGAAAATAACGCGGCTTTTACCATCACTACGCGCTCTGTCGGCGGCGACGCACGCGAGGTCTCAACCAACTATGCGGGCATTGCGCGCGACGTGCGCCCCGGCGCGCGTCTTCTTCTCGACGACGGTCTGATAGAGCTTGTCGTCGAGCGCACGACCGAAACCGACGTAATCTGTCGCGTCATCAACGGCGGAATGCTCGGCGAGCGCAAAGGCATCAATCTTCCCGGCTCGGCGCTGCCGATTCCTTCGCTGACGGATAAGGACAGACGTGATTTGCAGTGGGCCGTCAAACAAGGCGTGGACTACATCGCGCTCTCGTTTGTGCGACGCGCAGAGGATTGCGAAGAGGCCAAATCCCTCATCAAGGCTGCGGGCGGCAAACAACCGCTCGTCGCCAAGATTGAGAAGGCCGAAGCCATCGATCACTTGGACGCAATCGTCTCAGCCGCTGACGGCTTGATGGTGGCGCGCGGCGACCTTGGAGTTGAGACGAGCGTCGAGCTTGTCCCCGTCTCCCAGAAGCGGATCATCGAACAGGCGAACATCGCGGGCAAAGTCGTCATCACGGCGACGCAGATGTTGCAGTCGATGATAAACGAGCCGCGTCCGACGCGCGCCGAAGCCACAGACGTAGCCAACGCCGTGTGGGACGGCTCGGATGCCGTGATGCTCTCGGCAGAGACGGCTGCCGGACAGTATCCAGTCCTCGCCGTGGCGACGATGGCGCGCATCATCGAATCGGCTGAGGGGGGACGACCAAAAGAGGCCAGCGATATACACAAGTGGGCCGGTAAACAATCGGGGCGCGTGAGCCGTGCGTTGTGCGAGGCGGCGGCGTTTGCAGCTGAAGAGCTAAATGTGCGCGTCATCGCCATCTATACCGAATCCGGTTTGATGGCACGGAGGCTTTCGGCGCTCCGGCCCAAGCAGCGCATCATCGAGCTCACCGCGCAGAGAGAGGTGCAGAACGAATTATCGCTTGTTTGGGGAGTCGAGA
>CBDUCU010000603.1:0-2559 GCA_965365725.1 uncultured bacterium
CCTCGCCACTAACAAGAGTTTTAAGGAGAAGCTATGCAAGACGAAATTCTCGACCGCACGGTGTGGCGCGTCAAAGAAAGTGATTATCCCGGCGCGGGGACGGAAGCCGAGCAGCTCAAGTTTCTCGTCAGATACGCGGTGCTCGCGCCTTCGAGCCACAACACGCAGCCCTGGAAGTTTGTCGTCGGTGACGATCAAACAATCGAAATTCTTATCGACGATGATGGATGGCTTCGTGTGGCCGACAAAGACCGCAGAGAACTGTATATCTCTTTGGGATGCGCGCTTGAGAATTTGCTCGTCGCCGCAGAACACTTTGGGTTTCAACACGAAGTCTCTTATCTGCCTGACGCATCCGATTTCCAGTTGGCGGCGCGCATCAAGCTTACGCCGCGTGCTGAATCAAAGGGTTTGCACTCGTCCGAGTTGTTCGACTCAATGACGGCGAGGTTTACAAGTCACAAGATGTTCGACGCTCGGCCTGTTACGCAGCAAGACCTTGAGCGCATCCGTGCGTGCTCTGTCGAAGAGGGCGTGGAAATATTTCTAACCGACGACTTGGAGATTAAGCGAAGCGTTGAAGAACTCGTCGTGCGCGCAGACAAGCTGGAGTTTGCCGATCCAGAGTTTCGGGAAGAGTTGGGGGAATGGATTGGTCGCGGCGTGTTTGGCACGCCCTGGCTTGCGGCAAAGGCAACGCAGACGTTGGTGACGCATTTGAACGTGGGGCGGTCAACAGCCAAAAAGGACTCAGCTGCATTGATGAGCGCGCCAGTCTTTGGCGTAGTCTGTTCACGCGCAAACGACCGTGAGACGCAGCTAAAGGTAGGCCGCGTCTTTGAACGCATCTGTCTGACAGCGACCGCCTTGGGGTTGAGCATCCAGCCACTCAGTCAGATTGTGCAGGTCGCAGAGATAAAGGATGAGCTGGCAAAACTTCTTCCCATATCGAACGTCAGGCCGCAGCAGCCGTTTCGTCTGGGCTACGGTGAGCCGGAGAGCGCGCACACGCCGCGAAAGAGATTTGAAGAGGTCTTACTTTGAAGATAAAGGAGGGCTGGATGCTCAAGATGCAAGACGAGACTTTGATGAATAAGAGCATTTGTGTCGCTGCGTATAGCCGTCAGCTCTTTTGGATGTTGAAGGCGGCGGCTCTCTATTTCGCGCTGGTGTTTGGAGCAGGCTTTGTCTTTGGAACGCTGCGCGTGCTCTTTGTCTTACCGCGCGTTGGGGAAAGAGTCGCAGAGCTTTTGGAAGCGCCTCTGATGCTGATTGTCATCCTCTTTGCGGCGCGTTGGACGGCGCGAAAATTTGCTCACGCAAGCGAGAGCTTGTTGTTATTGGAAGCAGGGGTGATTGCAGCCCTGATGGTGCTTTTGGCGGATGTGGGCGTAGGTGTGGGGCTAAGGGGGATGTCGCCCGCGCAGGTTTTCACCAAACGTGATGCAGTCTCAGGGACGGTCTATTACCTAATGCTTTGCGCGTTTGCCCTCATGCCTTATCTCTTTGCGCGACGGGCAGCTAAAGCTAAAGCCGGGAGCATTGACTGAGCGTCGTCCGTGCTCCCGGCTTTATGTTAATCGCGTCGTTTCTTTACGAGGCAGGCGCAGCGCTAGCGCCGCCGCTAAAGTCGTAGGTGACAAAAAGGACGAGCTTGCCGTCTTTGACCTCCGAGCTTACTCCGCGCGCCTGTGCACGGAGCGTGCCTCCGGCGGCCTGAACGGGAAGCGTCAGGTTTATCTGCGAGTTGCTCAGGATTGTAAGCGGGTTGACTCTCTGGTTGATGGCCGTCTGCACGAGCGGCGTGATGAGCGGGCCGTACTGCGCGCCGATGTTGCTCAGGTTCACGCCGCGCACGTTGATTTGTCCGAAGAGAGTCTGCTCTTCGGCGCGGAAATAGAGCGCGATCTGCGCGTCGGCTGCGCCGCTAAAGTTCTGACAGCCCAGCAAGGGAACATTGTAAGTTCCATTAAAAGCAAGCGGCGCAACGATCTCGCCGTTTTGCAGACGCACGCTCGTCTGCGTGCCGTCGCTTGCCTGATTGACGATTGAGATTTTGTTCTGACAACCCCCGTCCTGAGTACGAACGATGCCCGCACCGTCTTTGTCGAGAAGCATCATGCGCGGGTCGCCCGAGAGGTTGAAGGTCGGCGCGCCAACGTCACGGAAGATGGCTTCCAAAAGCGTGTTGAAGAATGGCTCGTCGAGCGTGATGGAGACCGTTCCGGCGGGCGGGCCTCCGGCGGCGGGCGCACGCACAGGCTCGCCCGGAGGCTTCTCCATGCGCGGCGCGCCGACGAAGAGAAAGTATGTCAGAAGCCCGCCGACCAGAAGACCTGCGAGCAACGCGGCGACGTATTTCATTCGTTTACCTCTATGGCTTTAGTGTCCCGCAGGCGAGGCCGCCGCCGCAGGGCCTGTGGCCGGTGCGGGCATACCACCGCCACCGCCGCCCATCATGCCGAGGATCGCCTGCAAGACCATCCCCGCGCCCTGCTGCAACTGTTTTACTTCCTGCTCGCTCATCGCCGTGTAGCCTTGCGGCAGCTCGAAGGTGGC
>CBDUCU010000604.1:0-2558 GCA_965365725.1 uncultured bacterium
TGTCTCGTTGCCCGCAAGACGTGCGTGATAGAGGTCAGCGACGCGCTGTTCATTTCTGGCAAGATCGACTTCGATCTCGTCGAAGACGGCGGCGGTCGCAGGGTCTGTAAACTGATTGGTTAGATTGAAGGCATCGACTACGCCGGTCTGCAAATCGCCCAGCGCGCGTCTTAAAAGCGACATATCGTCGCTCGACTGAAGCCAGCTCTTGAGCGTCGCCCATGCGCCCGCGCCTGCCGCCTGAAAGTCTTCCTTGCCGCCGAGAGCTGCGAGACGCGCTTCGAGCAGACGAATGTGCTCCTGCTTGGCCGAGATGATCTCGTTAAAAAGAGATTTGATTGCAGCGTCGGTCGCTTTCTCCGCATAATGCTCGAAGGCCGTCAGTGCATAACGCTCTCCGCGAATCGCCGTGTTGATTCCATCAACCAGTTCGTCTTTTGTCGAGCCGCCCCACTCTTCCGCATAGCGCCACCAATCGGCGCGCTCGTCCGTCTCAAGCGGCACGTCATAGATCTTGACGCTCAGGCCCAGACGGTGGATGAGAGCAGCAGTAAACACAGGCAGGTCTGACGGGCGGCGCGATGTAAGCAGATTGCCATCTGTGACGAGCGACTCGTTGACGTAGGTGGCTCCTGCGTTCTGCATGTCTTTACGGATGGCGCGAAAGCCTGTCGCACGCCGACCGCGCAGCAGGTCGCCTTCGATGAGCACCTGCGGGCCGTGACAGATCGCGGCGACGAGTTTGCCCTGAGCGACCGCATCCTGCACAAAGCGCACGGTCTTCATGTTCGTACGCATCTTGTCGGGGGCCATGCCGCCGGGAATGACGACCGCGTCGAAATCTTCGGCTCGCGCGTCGGTCGTCGTCGCATCGGCCTTGATTGAGAGCTTCATCTGCTTGCCCGTATAAGTTTCGTTGACGCGCGAGCCGAGCACTGTGACTTCTGCGCCCGCGCGCTGAAGAGCGGTGTAAGGAATCTGAAACTCGCTGTCCTCGACGTGCTGCTCGATGAGGATGGCGATCTTTTTCGTCTGGTTATTGTCTGCCATTTTTTTAACGCTCCTTGAATTTGGGATTGCTGTTGAGACAAACAGTTTTGTGTTTGTTCGGTTATTCATCTGTCTTTGGATCAAGCAACTGACGGGCAAGCACTATGCCAGCCAAACCGGCGGCTGAATGAGGCGTGCGTGGTAGAAACGGGCCAAAAAACGCTCACAAACCCGTACACGTCCGCGCGGGGATGTTCGTTTACATTACTTTGCGGGAGCTTGCTCAGTTGCGTTCAGCTGGCGGGGCGCAGCAGACCGCGAAAGATGCCCTGCACGGTGACGCGCGAGGCGTGGAGACGGATGGGTTCAAGGCTTGAGTTGGCGGGCCGCAACTCGATCTCGCCGCCCTCGCGTTGGAGACGTTTGAGCGTGGCGCGCTGACCGTCAACGAGCGCGACGACGATTTCGCCGTTGCGCGCGTCCGTCCGGTTCTCGATGAGCGCGATGTCGCCGTCGCAGATGTGCTCGTCGATCATCGAATCGCCGTGAACGCGTAGAGCATAGACGTTGTTTGGACGCGTGCGACCCAGAAGAAAGCGCGGAATGGTAATCGCCTCTGAGTCTTCAACCGTGTCAAGCGGAGCGCCCGCCGCCACGCGGCCCAGGAGCGGAACCTGACACGTCGCATCGCCGGCAACCTCTTCGACATGGACGTTGAGTCCAAAGACGCCGTCGGCGCGTCGGCGCGTGAGCAAGCCCTGTCGTTCAAGCGAGCTGATATGTTTGGCGATGGTTGCTTTTGATGAGACGCGGAAGTGGCGCGCAATCTGCGCGTAGGACGGCTCATAACCATGACGCTCGATAAAGCGCGTAATGTAGTCGAGAACTTCTCTCTGCTTGCGCGTGCGCGGCTGCATACCGTTTCGCCACTCCTTAACTGCGTTCGTGAGGTCAAACTCAAACCGGATTTCTGTCATTAATTCGACGGTCGGGGTGGTCGGAATTGTAGAAGCGTCAGAGTGCGAGCGTCAAGAAATTAAACGCGGAACGATAAACGATGAACGATGAATGAAAACAGCTTGGCTTTCATTCATCGTTCATCGCTCCGCGTTTATTTGATCGAGTATCGGGCCAGAGTGTTTGGGAAGATGATGATGCCGGAAGGTACGTCGGCCATCCTGACTTTGGTGCTGCCGGTGAGAAGGTCGCGCGCTTTATAGCCGAAGACGGCCTCGTTGAGATTGTTGTCGGGGTTGATAAAAGCGCCTTTGATTTCGAGTCCGGCAAAGAGACCTTTGCTGCGTGAGTAGGAGAGGATGCCCGCGTCGAGCGTAACGTTCGTGGTCGCACTGGCCGAGCGCCCGACGGGGCCGGCCGCCGCGCTCGCTTCGCCGCCAATTTCAAACTTGTCTTCAAGCAGACCCTTGAGCGCCGATTCGTTCATAAAGAGAAGGACGAAATCGGTCTTCGACGCGCCGATCTGCGGGCCGACGCTCATTCCTCCGAGCTTGAAATAGGCGGGGGCGCTCCAACCGCCCGCGACGCGTCGGCTTATCAGACCGCTTCCA
>CBDUCU010000605.1:0-2555 GCA_965365725.1 uncultured bacterium
ACGGCAATCTCGCCGTCGCCCAGAAAGAACACGTCGCGCGTGTGTTGAAGAATGGGCGGCACGTCTGAGGCGACAAAGTATTCGCCGTCGCCTAAACCGATGACGACGGGCGGCCCCTGCCGGACGGCGATGATCGTGTCAGGCTCCTCGGTCGAGATGATCGAGAGCGCGAAGATGCCGCGCAGCTCTGCCGTCGCACGTCTGACGGCGCGCTCAAAGCTCTGCTCCTCGCGCATGTATTCTTCGATCAGATGTGCGACGACTTCCGTGTCGGTTTCTGTGACGAACAGGTGATCGGTTGTGCGCAGGCGCTCTTTGAGTCGCACGTAGTTTTCGATGATGCCGTTGTGGACGACGACGACGCGGCCTGTGCAGTCGCGGTGCGGATGAGCGTTCTCTTCGGTGGGTCGCCCGTGCGTCGCCCAGCGCGTGTGGCCGATGCCGTAAGTGCCGTCGAGCGGCTTAAGACGAATCGCTTCTTCGAGATTACGAAGCTTGCCCTCAGCACGACGTATGTCGAGCGTGTGCGATTCGTCAACGACGGCGATCCCCGCCGAGTCGTAGCCGCGATATTCGAGCTTTCGCAGACCGTCGAGGATGACGGGCACGACCTGTTTGTTTCCGACGTAGCCGACAATGCCACACATGATTGTTTGAACCTCTTGAAAGTGGGATATGAAATGCAGGGAAAGTTTAGGAGAGGGCGGTAGTCGTTTCCTCGTCGCTGTTTGTGAGTCCAGCGCCTGCGTCGCTCGCCGCCGGTTCGCTCTCGCCGGCGAGACTTCCATCAGCCTGATTCTCGTGCTTCAGAGTTTTTATGACTTTGGCGGGCACGCCGGCGACGAGCGTTTCTGGCTCGACATCTTTTGTGACGACTGCGCCCGCGCCGGTCATCGCACCTGCGCCGACGCGAACCGGCGCGACGAGCATCGTGTCGGAGCCGATCTTCACGTTGTTCTCGATGACGGTCGAATGTTTTTGACGACCGTCGTAATTGCACGTCACAGTTCCAGCGCCGATATTTGTCTCGTCGCCAATGGTTGCATCGCCGAGATAGGAGAGATGCATCGCTTTGGTCTTTCGACCGAGACGAGATTTTTTCACTTCGACGAAATTGCCAACCGCCGCTTGCTCTTCCATCTGCGCGCCCATTCGTAGATGCGCAAAAGGGCCGACCTCGCAATTATCAGCAACGTCGGAATCGACGATGATGGAATGATCCTTGACGGTAACGCCGTTGCCGATGCGCGAATTCGTGATGCGCGCGCCCGAGCGTATCTCGCATGATTCGCCGACGACGCTCTGCCCCTCGATCTGTACATTCGGATGAAGAACTGTATCGCGTCCGATCTGTGCATCGGGGCTGACGTAAGTGTGCTGCGGGTCGATCACGGTCACGCCGCTATCGAGCATCAACCGGCGCAGCGTTCGCAGACGCATGATGCGCTCGAACTCGGCCAATTCGACGCGCGTGTTGATGCCTGAGACCTCGCGTGCATCAGCATGCAAAAAGACGCTTACGTCTTCGCCCTCAGAACGCAGGATGGCAGGAACGTCCGTCAGGTAATATTCACCTTGCGCGTTGGCGGGTTGCACCTGTTCAAGGGCGGGGAAGAGAAGCCGCGTCTCGAAACAATAGATTCCGGCATTAATCTCCGCGATCTGCCGCTCTTCGGGCGTTGCGTCACGCTGCTCAACGATGCGCTCGAAGCGTCCGTCTTCACCGCGAATGATTCGACCATAGCCGGTCGGGTCGTCGAGCTTGACTGAAAGGAGCGTACATGCCGCGCCGCGCCCGCGATGCGTACGGTGCTGGTGAATGAGCGCGCCCAGGGTCTCAGCACGCAAAAGCGGTGTGTCGCCGTAGAGCAAAAGAAGCGTCGAATCTTTGTCGGCGAGCGCCGCGCGGGCGCACATCACGGCATCGCCCGTCCCCTTCTGCTCGGCCTGCGTAATGAATGTGGCCGCGCCCTCGCCCAACTCTTCAATGACCGCGCGGCTGACTTCTTCAGCCTGATGACCGACGACCACATAGACTCGACGCGGGCTGAGAGCCGTCGCCGTGCGGCAAGCGTGCGCAATCAAGGGCCGTCCGCCCAAACGGTGTAAGACTTTTGCCGTCCGCGAGCGCATCCGCGTGCCGAGTCCGGCAGCGAGAATGAGCACGTCGAGCGGCGGCGTTGCGGCTGGCGAGGCCTGAGGCGTTTGGGGTTGAGTCTGTTTCTCCATCATGTTCCCTAAACCTTGACTGCGGAGAACGTCGGCGTTGCGCCCTGCGCCTGTTCGTAACAGGCGACGATGACGCGCGCGAGTTTATGCGGGCTGTGACGTACTTTCTCGGCTTCGTCGAGAAGATCAGCGCGTACAATCTCCGTCTCGTTGCCAAACTCCTCTTCCAGTAGATGATCGTTCATGCCGATCTGATACGCACCCTCGGCGGCGTAAGCGGCAGACTGTTCGGGACTCACAGGACGGTCGTTGACGAGGACATAATCAAAACGAATTTCAGGCGCATAAGCGCGCACGGTCTCGAGATGACGGCGGGCCGTGTAGCC
>CBDUCU010000606.1:0-2554 GCA_965365725.1 uncultured bacterium
GCCGTTCGGCTGCGGCTCGAGCCTGCGCCAGAAGGTCGCGCAGGCGTTCGCGCTCGCGCTCAAGCTCCTCCTGACGCGCAACGTCGCTCGCCATTTCGACGAGCGATTGGCGTGCTTGCTGAGCGCGCTCAAGCGATTGCTGCAACCGGCGCGCATCCGCCCCGGCCGACGCAATTTGGCGCTCGACCGATGAAAGCTCTGCTGTCAGACGGTCGCGCTCGGCCCTTTCGGTTTCAAGCGTGCGCAAAGCAGCGCCTGCTGCCAGATGCGCGTCGTGGTCTTCTCTGGTCGCCTTCTGACGCTCGACGGCGCGTTCAACTCTTTCGAGTTCGGCGCGCAGGTCTTGCCAGCGCCGCGCGGCTGAGGCGGATTCGACTTCGAGACGATCCATCGAAGCGCGCGTCTCTGCGACTTGTCTTTCTACAGCGTCAAGCTCTTCGACGAGGCGCGCTCTCTCTTCGGCCTCGCGCTTTAAGTCCGCAAGCGATTTTTCCAACTCGTTGACTTGTTCGATTGATGCTTTGTGTTCGGCGACGATCTCGTCAAAGCGTGCAAGCTGTGCTTCCGCACCTGCGACGCGCACGCGCGCTTCCGTGTGGCGTTCGCTGATGAGTCTTACAGTATCGCGCAGGCGCTCGGCGGACTCCCTGTATTCTTCGACCTTCAAAAGCTTATCGAACGCGGCCTTGCGCTCGTTGGTCGTGCGCAGAAAATCGGTCGTAAAAAAACCTTGCGGCACGCCGATGGCCGAGCGAAAAAGTCCTTTGAGGTCAGTGCCCGGCTCAACGCCGAGATGGAGGTTGAGAAAGGCGCGTACGTCCTGCTTTTTCTCTGCGAGCTTCACTTTGAGCTCAGGGTCGAAGACGTAATAACCGCTTCCCGTGTCTCGATAAACTGTGTACTGTCTCTCGTCGAGATCGCTCGCAAAGGTAACGCGCACCGAGCCCTTCTTTGCGCCGCGCCGCAAAAAATCTTCCTTGCTGTATTCGAGCAGATCAAACAAGGCCCACGCAATTGCTTCGAGAATCGTCGTCTTGCCTGCGCCGTTTTCGCCGACAATCGCGGTCGTTCCGCGCCCAAAGTGAAAGTCGCCGCGAGACGCGTCCGCGCCGTAGGATTTGATGTTCTCTAGTTCGACTCTGGTGACGTGCATTCGAGTTTCGTGAACGTGTGAGCGCCGTTCGTATTCATCAGAAAAACGACGTGCGGTCGGGAGATGTTTTTGTTGCCGTGTGAGTCTAAGACATCGGGCAGGGAAGGACAAATAAGGAGACAATGAACGCGGAACAATCAATGAAGAGTTGTCCGTTGTCAGTTGATAAATGGATTCGTCGTCGTGGCAAGTGTGGAATCTTTTTGACTCAAAGCGTCGCGGCTATTCGTTGACCTTGAGGACGGCGAGAAAGGCTTCCTGCGGGATTTCCACGCGGCCGACGCGCTTCATCCGCTTTTTGCCCTCTTTCTGTTTTTCGAGGAGCTTGCGCTTGCGCGTGATGTCGCCGCCGTAGCACTTGGCGAGAACGTTTTTGCCCAAAGACTTGACGGTTTCGCGTGCGATGATCTTGTTGCCGATGGCGGCTTGAATCGGGACTTCAAAAAGTTGTCGCGGGATAAGCTGTCGCATCTTTTCGGCGAGCGCGCGACCCTTCGATTGCGAGTTCTCGCGGTGGACGATGATCGAGAGCGCGTCAACCGGTTCGCCCGCCACCATCAGATCGAGCTTGACGAGGTCTGAATCCCAATAACCCGAGAAGTGATAATCCAAAGATGCATAACCGCGCGAGACAGATTTCAAGCGGTCGTAGAAATCAAGCACAATCTCGTTCAAGGGCAATTCATAAACTAGCATCACGCGCTTTTCAGCGATGTACTCAAATTTCTTCTGCACGCCGCGCTTTTCTTCAAGAAGTGGAAGGATGCCGCCAAGGTAATCGTCCGATGAAAGAATCGTCGCTTCGATGACAGGCTCTTCAATCTTGGCGATGCGCACGGCATCGGGCATCTTTGCGGGGCTGTCAACTTCGATCACTTCGCCGTCGGTCGTCGTCACGCGATATCGCACGCCCGGCGCGGTCGTAATCAAATCTAAATTGAATTCGCGTTCCAGACGCTCCTGCACAATCTCCATATGGAGGAGCCCGAGAAAGCCGCAGCGAAAACCAAAGCCGAGCGCGACCGAAGATTCAGGCTCGTAGAAGAACGACGCATCGTTGAGACGGAGTTTGTCGAGCGCGTCGCGCAGCTCTTCGTATTGATTTGCTTCGACCGGGTAGAGGCCGGCAAAGACCATCGGCTTGATCTCTTGAAAACCGGGGAAAGGCTCTTTGGTCGGGCGCGCGGCCTCTGTGATTGTGTCGCCGATTTGCACGTCGGCGACCGTCTTAATCGAGGCGGTCATAAATCCGACCTCGCCCACGCTTAGCTGGTCGATGGGTGTCGGGCGCGGGCGATTGACCCCGATGTTTTCAACATAGTATTCGCGCCCCGTGTTGAAGAAGCGAATCTTCATCCCCGGCTTGATCGTGCCGTCGATCACGCGAAAGAGCACAATCAC
>CBDUCU010000607.1:0-2552 GCA_965365725.1 uncultured bacterium
GATGCGGAACGGCCCGACGCGCCCGCCCTCTGCCGAGATGTCTGCGGTAAAGACCGGAATTCCTGCGGCGTTGGCCTGACTGATGGCGGGGCCGATGCCTTTTGTGTCTGCCGGACAGACGACGATGGCATCGACGCGCTGGACGATAAAGTTTTCAATTTGCGATTGCTGCCGCGCCAGATCAAAGTCGCCCGAAGGAACGATCAGCTCGAAGCCCTTTTTCGTAGCAGCATCGCGCAGCCCCGCTTCAAGCTCGCGATAAAATTCATGCTCGCGCGTAAGAAGCGTCACGCCGATCTTTTTAGTCTGCGTCGCACCCGCGCCGCCGCTACTGGCATTGCCGCCGCCAGCGCCGCCGCCGTTGTTTTGGCAACCCGCAAACGCGCACACCATTGCAAGCATCAGGCACGCGATAAAAACTTTTGTCAGCGATCTTTTCATGTCGTCTCCTAAAAACCGTAGTCTGCACAATTTTCGGCGCGCACAATTCAGCGACGCTGGTGAGCAAGAAAATCGCTCATGCGTGCGAGCGCGCGTTCAACTTCAGCGTCCCAATATTTCCAATCATGCGCGCCGGGACGCTCGTGATATTCATAAGCGGCTTTGCGCTCGCGCAGCGCATCGGCAAAGCGCGGGTTTGAGGGCAGAACCGAGATGAGCTGGTCGCCCGCGCCCGTCGCCACATAGAGATATGGAAGCCGCGTTGCGGGCGCGAGACTTTTGAGCGCGTCGAAGACATCGTTGCGGCGACGCGCCTCGCTTCCATCGGGGCCGAAGATGCGCAGAAGATTTTTTGAGCGCTCGTCGGTGGCATTGGCGACAACGTCTGTGCGCGGAGCATCAAACGCTCCGCTAAAGCTTGCGGCGAAAACAAAGAGATGCGGATAGCGCAACGCAAATTTCATCGCGCCAAACCCGCCCATCGAAAGACCCGCAATCGCGCGCCCGTGCCAGTTGGCAAGCGTTCGATAGCTCGCGTCGATGTGCGGGATGAGGTCGCGCACAATCGCATCTTCATAACGCGCGTGCTCTTCGCCCACGCTGTTGGCATACCAGCTATTGCCGACTCCCGGCATGACGACGATCAGTTGATACTGCGAAACGTATTCGGCGAGATTCGTCCGCTTCGTCCAATCCGTCTCGTCGCCGCCTGCACCGTGCAAAAGGTAGAGCACGGGAAAGCGGTGCGCGCTTGCGTCGTAATCTGCGGGCAGAAGTATCCTGTAGCGAAGCTGCGCTCCGTTCAGACTTTTAGCCGCGAACGATTCGGCTTTGAGCGTGGGCGCGTGATTGCTCCCCTGCTCTTTTACTCTCGCTTTTGCTGTGGGCTGCGCACGCTGTCGCTGCGGTTGCAGCATCGTACTCGTCGTCGCCGAAGCGTGAGTTGCGGCGACGAGCGCAAACAGCACGGCGCACAGAGCGCGTTTGGCCGATAACCCTTTCAATGCTTCTTCTCGCTTTATCCTCAACGATTGTTTGCCCCTCTTGTTTGCAGATTGAAATCGACTTCGGCCTCAAAGGTTCGTCCCCAGGGCAAGCGCATCTCGAAATCATCAAGCCCGACTACTTCGAGCGATGGAAGCCCTGAACCAAACGCGCTCCAATCATGCACGCCCTGAAAATCGTTCCAGAGCGAGAAGACATGCGCGCACATCTGCTCGCGCATGCGCGTCTCAACCAGCGATTGATCCGCGCCGCTCAAACCCAAAGTATTGAGCTTCATTTCTCGCGCGCGTCGATTGACATCGAGCCGCACCACGCCGTGATAGGCATAGTCGTCAATCAGCCTGTGAAGCATAAACTTCAACTGCGCGAGCCCGACTCTGCGCCCGCGCTCATCGTCCGCCGCTTTCCTGACCGCCAACCGCTCGGCTGCGCCCGCAAAGACGAGTCCGTGCGGAAGTGCCGTGCCGATGGTGTTGCCGGCTGTGTTCCATGAAGCGTAGCCCGCAAGACGCGGAAAGATTTTGCGTCGGCGCAACTCTTCCGTGAACTTCGGGTCAGCGCCCTGCACGTCGCCTTTGAAATCTATATCGGCCACAATCACGCGTCGCCCTTGCGTGACGGCGCGTGCTACCTCTTCGGCAAACTTTTCAGCCGCGCCCGCTTCGGCCCTTGAGCCATAGACAAAAAAGAGTATGTCGGCTGCATGCGCGTCCTCTATTTCGCGCGCGCCCGCCGCGTTGATGTGAAAACTGACGGTGCGATATAGCGGCCTGTCTTCAAAAGGCGCAACGCTCGTCCGAATTTTTTCTGACGAGTAGATGGCGGTAACGCTCGGCGACTGTTTGAATTGACGGTTGAGCGCGCGCGCCAAAAGAAGCATCGCCACTTCGTCCGCGCCCGGTTGGACGGCGACGCGCTCGTCAAGTCGCATTTCGCGTGCTTCGCGAAGAAGGGCTTCGCGGTCGGCGACGTGAACGCCGCGCGGTTTCGCGTCGTCCTGCGAAAGAATCAGATAGTCGATCAGTCCGCTCTTTAACAGTGCGAGCGATTGACGATTGACGGCGAGGTTGCGCCCGCGCGCACGCCTGTAATCTTCGAGCGCGGCG
>CBDUCU010000608.1:0-2548 GCA_965365725.1 uncultured bacterium
TTCCGTTCGAGCAGCGCGTCTTTCTTCTCGCCATCCTCGCCGGACTCCCCGGCTCCTTTATCGCGCTTGCGATACTGTGGCGCGGCTCTTACACGCCCAAAGTTCAATGGACTTTGACCGTCCTCATTATCTCGCTCTGGTGGGGTACGGCCTTCGCCCTGCGCGAGCGCGTCGTACGCCACCTTCAGACGCTCTCAAATCTGCTCGCCGCTTTGCGCGAGGGCGACTATTCGATTCGCGCGCGCGGCGCAAGCCATGAAGACGCTCTGGGCGAAGTCACATTTGAAGTCAACATGCTCGGCGAGACTTTGCGCGAACAGCGTCTGGGCGCGCTCGAAGCGACAGAGCTTTTGAGCACCGTCATGTCTGAGATCGATGTGGCCGTCTTCACCTTCGACGACGAGGAGCGCCTGCGTCTCGTCAACCGCGCGGGCGAGCGCCTGCTTGCGCAGGCCGCAGAACGTCTGCTCGGACGCAAGGCCGACGAGACGGGGCTTGCGGAATTTTTACGCGGCGAAGAAGGACGCACGCTCTCGAAAAGTTTTCCGGGCGCGACGGGCCGTTGGGGCGTGCGTCGCAGCGCGTTTCGTGAGAAGGGGCGTGCGCACCAGTTGCTTGTTATCTCGGATTTGAGTCGGCCTTTGCGCGAAGAAGAGCTGCAGGCGTGGCAGCGTCTGGTGCGCGTGCTCGGCCACGAATTAAACAACTCGCTTGCGCCGATCAAGTCAATCGCCGGAAGTCTTGAGACGCTTCTACAGCGCGACCCGCAGCCCGACGATTGGCGCGAAGACATGCGTCGCGGCCTGACCGTCATCGGCGCGCGCTCGGCTGCGTTGGGACGCTTTACGCAAGCCTACGCGCGTCTTGCTCGTCTGCCCGCGCCGAGTTTTGAGACGGTTGACGTTGAGAGCTGGATCAGACGCGTCGTGCAATTGGAGACGCGGCTCCGGGTGGAGCTTAAACGCGGGCCGTCCGTGCGCATCGAGGCGGACGAAGATCAGCTCGATCAGCTTCTTATCAACGTGCTGCGCAACGCCGTTGATGCTGCGCTCGAAACGGGCGGCGGCGTGCGAGTCTTTTGGGCGCGCAACGGCACGCATCTCAACGTCTTCGTCGAAGACGAAGGACACGGACTCTCAAACACGAACAACCTTTTCGTCCCCTTCTTTACGACGAAGCCCGAAGGCTCTGGCATCGGCCTCATCCTCAGCCGACAGATTGCTGAAGCACACGGTGGCACACTCACGCTCGAAAATCGTTCGGATGCGCAAGGGTGTCTCGCGCATTTGCAAATACCTCTTTAGGACGCGCATCCACACCCGTCTTCGCTCCCCATCAAACGCACGGCTCTGAAAAAAACGTGCGCGTGACAGGCATAGATGCCCGTCCTATCGTTTCAATCGCTTAAAGAAGAGCGCGCGCGGTTGCTCGTCGCGCCCCGTCGTGGGGCGGCCCATATCGAGCGTGCCTTCGCCGACCATCTCCCAACCCTCCGAGCCCAGACGAGCGACTGCCTTGCCCTGCGCGTTTCCGCTTACGCCCGTCTCAACCGTCACGGTCTGCACGCCCTCGCCGCGAAAATAGACGATCCAATATTGATTGCCGCGCGGGCCGGGCAAAAACTGTGCGCGCGTGACGGCGCAAAACTCCCACTCGTTTTCAACAGAAGAAACGGTCGCGGGGCGTGCTTCGGCAACACGGAGCGCCGTCGATGACCACGAGCGGATAAAGAAGCCGGCGACGAGGGCCAGCATGATCGTCAAAACGAAAACGGTTCTTTTCAAGCGAGCCTCCTTTTGAAACAGACTTACGCTCAAGCGTATATCATAACTTGTGCGAGCAATATCGAACCGCGTTGTGAAGGCTGCTTTCAATCCCTCAACACCTCTCGCAAACTGTTATAAAATGCTTCGACCATGAGCGAAACAGCAGATGTTGTCGTCATCGGCGGCGGAATCATTGGCGCAAGCGTCGCATATCATCTCGCGGAAGCAGGTTGCCGCAGCGTAACGGTCGTCCAACGCGATGAGAAACAGGAGATGGGTTCGACCGGCAAAAGCATGGGCGGCGTACGCGCGCAGTTCTCCACCGCAGTCAACATACGAATGTCGCTCTACTCAATCGATTTTCTCTCGCGCTTTGAAGATGAGACCGGGCATACCGCCGATTATCGCCCGCATGGTTATCTGCTCATTGCAACAAGCGACGAGCAGATCTCTTTCCTGCGCGCAAATCGTCAGAGACAACAGGCCGAGGGCGTAAAGAATGTCTCCGAAGTCTCAACTGAAGAGATTGTCAAAATCGTTCCCGGCATCCATCACGAAGACGTGCGCGGCGGAAATTTCTGCCCGACCGATGGCTTTGTCGATCCATACAGCGTGCTACGCGGTTTCTCGCTTCGCGCGCGCGAGCGCGGCGTGCGTTTCCTCGTCTCGAACAGCGTGACCGGCATTGAGACCGAGGGCGGCGCAATTCGTTCCGTTTCGACAACACGCGGTCGCATCTCGACGCGCACGGTCGTCAACTGTGCGGGAGCGTGGGCCGCCGA
>CBDUCU010000609.1:0-2541 GCA_965365725.1 uncultured bacterium
CGCCGGTGCGTCCCCAGCCGGTCTGCACTTCGTCGGCGATAAAGAGTCCGCCGTGATTGCGGGTGATCTCCGCAACGCGCTCGAAATATCCTGCGGGTGGGACAATAAAACCGCCGACTCCCAAGATCGGCTCGGCCATAAAAGCCGCAATCTCGCCGGTCGTCGCCGTCATGATTACGTCTTCAACGTCTTCGGCGCAGGCCAGCCCGCATTCCGGGTAAGAGAGTTTCAACGGACAGCGATAACAATAGGGCGCGCGCGCATGGACGATGCCGGGAACTTGCGCGGGTAGGGGCCGCCACGTCGAATGTCCGACGGCGGAAAGAGCCGTCGCAGAGCGGCCTGAATAGCTGTGACGCAAAACAACAATCTCATGCCGTCCGGTGGCGAGCTTTGCGGAGTGAATCGCCATGTCGTCGGCCTCTGTGCCGCTATTCGTAAAGAATGATTTTTTGAGTTTTCCGGGCGTGATTTCGGCGAGCTTTTCGGCCAGCTCGCCCTGCGGCTTGTTCGCGTAGAGCGTCGAGGTGTGCGTGATGGTTTGAAGCTGTTCGATGATGGCCGCGTTGATCTTCGGGTTGGCATGCCCGACGCTGACGGTGAGCACGCCGCCGAAACAATCGAGATACTTGTTGCCCGCATCGTCCCATACGTATTCGCCTTCGCCGCGCACTAGCGCAAGCGGCTCTTTGTAATAAGTGGCAACCGCAGGGAAGAGAAACTCTTTGTGTTTGCGGACGATTTCAGAAGATTTGACGTGTTGTTCGGTGGCGCTCATTTTTGATTCCTTTGCGATGTAAATTGTGAAATCTAGCCAATGATGACGGACAAGGTTCTCTGCAAGGCGATTAGGTCGGATGGCTCAAAGCAACCGAGTTGGCGAATGATAAGGCGTTTCTCGATGGTCGTCATGATTGGTTTGACGATTGAGCTTTTGAGCAGCCCGGCCTTTTGCCACTCCGCAGCAACGACCTCGCCAAATACCGGTGGGCCTTATTTGACTTGTTATCGCCATCAAAATTAAGTCGAGACGAGAAGCATTGTAAGTATCAGAACTGACCACGACGGCAGGGCGCTTTTTCTTTCCGCTTTGATCTGTAAATGGAAACGGCACGAGTACCACAGCGCCAAAATCATAGTTGGTCATAGACGGAATCTTCTTCGTTGTCCCAGAATTTCCCAAAGGCCTCGTCAGACATGCGTGTGGCAGCCTGCACCAGACGACGCTCATCGCGTTCTACTAGAAAGTCAACAAAGTCTTCGACCTCGGCGAGTCGTTCGGGCGGCAAGCTTCTTATCTTCTCAATCAAATCTTCGTTTAGCATCACACTACCTCCTGACAACTTCCTCTCGCCTCAATACAGATTGCCTTCGCGCTTGCGTCCCGTGTAATCGACATAGACGACCTTGATTTCAGTATAGAAATCGAGAGCGGTTGAGCCTTGCTCGCGCTCGCCGATGCCTGTCGCTTTTGTGCCGCCGAAGGGGATGTGCGCTTCGCCGCCTGTGGTCGGCGAGTTGATGTGCGTCATGCCGGTCTCGATCTCATCGACAAAGCGAAAGATGCGCGCCGCGTCGTTTGTAAAGATGGATGACGACAGACCATATTCGCTGTCGTTTGCAACAGCAATCGCCTCTTCATAATCTTTGACGCGCAGAACAGATAGAACGGGACCGAAAATCTCTTCACGCGCGATACGCATGTCCGTCGTGACGCGATCAAAGACCGTCGGGCGAATAAAATAGCCGCCGCGAAGACCCGCGCCGTCAGAGACCGTTCCGCCACAGAGCAACTCCGCGCCGTCCTCTTTGCCGATGTCGATGTATTTCAGAACCGACTTGAATTGATTCTCATCGACGATAGGGCCGACCTCGACTCCCTCTTGCAATCCGTCGCCCACCTTCAGAGTGTTGGCGCGCTCGACGACGCGGTTGACGAATTCATCGGCGACCGCATCGATGACGACGGCGCGACTCGTCGCAGTACATCTCTGACCTGTTGAGCCGAATGCACCCTGGACGGTTGATTCAACTGCCAAGCTCATATCGGCATCTTCCATGACGACGACCGGGTTTTTGCCGCCCATCTCGCATTGCACCTTCGCCCCGCGCCGGGCGGCCTGCTCGTAGAGTTTGATTCCCACGCCATTCGAGCCTGTAAAAGATATCGCGCGCACAGCCGGGTGATTGACAATCTCGTCGCCCGCATCTGACCCCGACCCTAAGATCAGATTGAGCACGCCCGCAGGCACGCCTGCTTCGGTAAAAATTTCTACGAGGCGAACGGCTGTGGCGGGCGTAACGGTCGCAGGCTTAAAGACCACCGTGTTTCCTGCGACAAGCGCGGGCGCAATCTTCCAGACGGGAATCGCGACGGGGAAGTTCCAAGGGGTGATGCAGGCGACTACGCCGTGCGGCTGGCGGACGGTGTAGGCGAAATTTGAAGGCAGCTCGGATTGAATCGTCTCGCCGTTCATCCGTCGTGATTCGCCCGCGCAAAATTCGGCGACGTTTATCGAACGCTGCAATTCGCCGCGCGAT
>CBDUCU010000610.1:0-2534 GCA_965365725.1 uncultured bacterium
TCTCTTTTGGGCGATTGAAAGGATGCGCGATTGTTTTCGCCGTTCAAAAGCTGAGAATCTAAGTTCTGAACAGATCAAAGAGAGCTTGATTACGGAGGCGCGCAAAATTTTTGATGAGGATATCGCTTCAAATCGAGCGCTTGGCCGTTTTGGCGGCGAGTTGATTTCAGACGGCGCGACCATTCTCACGCATTGCAACGCCGGTGCGCTCGCCACCGCAGGCGATTACGGTACGGCGCTTGGAGTCGTTCGCGGAGCGCGCGATGCGGGCAAGCGCGTTGCCGTCATTGCCGACGAGACGCGACCGTTTCTACAGGGCGCTCGTCTTACAGCCTGGGAACTGGCGAAAGACGAAATTCCGGTCACCGTCATTACGGACAACATGGCGGGCCACATCATGAAACAAGGAAAAGTTGATGCGGTCGTCGTCGGTGCAGACCGCATCGCGGCCAACGGTGATGCGGCTAACAAAATCGGCACGTACATGGTGGCCGTCCTTGCGCGCCAACACGACATTCCTTTTTACGTTGCCGCGCCCATCTCAACCATCGATCTGAAAATTCCGACGGGAGAACAGATTCCTATCGAAGAACGCGACCCGCGCGAGGTCACACACATCCGCGAGCAACGCTTAACGCCCGAAGGGATCGAGATTCAAAACCCGGCCTTTGACGTAACGCCCAATCAACTCATCGCAGCAATCATCACGGACAGAGGCGTGGCGCGTGCTCCATACACGCAGAGCCTTCTGCAGATAGTTGAAAGTTGATAAATGAAAAATGATTTGAAGCCAGAGAACCTGCCGGTGAGCATGGAGTGACGTTATCGAAATCCGACTCCGCGGGGCTCTGCGACAGGTTCTTTATTTGAACGAGTTGTTTTATCTCTATTCAGCTTGAGCGTAGCGGCTGCTTTTCCACCATTCGAGCGTCATGCGCAAACCCTGCTCTAATCCGACTTGAGGCTCATAACCCAACAAGTCTCTGGCCTTCGTAATGTCGGCGAGACTGTGGCGCACATCGCCAACGCGTGGCCCCAGATATTCGGCCTCGGCCTCCGTGCGTCCCGTCACGACTTTTAACAGCGCGAGCAATTCATTGAGCGTCACGCGCTCGCCATTTGCGACGTTGATGATTTGCCCAACCGCCCTAGGAGCCTCGGCCGCACGAAGATTTGCGTCAACAGCATTTGCCACATAAGTAAAGTCGCGCGATTGCTCGCCGTCGCCATAGATGATGGGACGTTGGCCTGTCATCAATGCGCTAATAAAGCGTGAAATCACGCCCGAGTATTGTGAACTTGGGTCTTGACGCGGGCCGAAGATGTTGAAGTAGCGAAGGCAGACAGTCTCAAGCGCATAAGTTCGCGTCCACACCTGACAATAGTATTCGCCGATCAGTTTGGCCGCCGCATATGGCGAAAGCGGCTGCGGCGACATCTCCTCCTCTTTTGGAAGCGTCGGCTGGTCGCCATATGCAGAACTCGATGCGGCATAGACGATTCGGCGCACCCGCGCTTCTCGCGCTGCATCAAGCAACGTAAATGTTCCCTCGACGCAAGCCTCATGCGTCTCACGCGGATTTTCAACCGAGCGCGGCACGCTCGGGATAGCCGCTTGATGAAAAACGACTTCAACGCCCTCAAGCGCGCGCTTCATTGCGTCCCTGTCCGTTATGCTTGTGCGGACGAAATCGACTTTGCCGCCGATCTCATCAAGATTCTCGACATGACCGGTCGAGAGATCGTCAACGATGCGGACGCGCGCTCCGCGTTCCGCAAGCGTGCCTGCGATATGCGACCCTATAAAACCCGCACCACCTGTTACGAGAACGATTCCGGTAAGTGACATGTTGTTTTCAGCAATGAGAAAGAGTTTGATGGCCAGAAGAGCGCAGATAAAAGATAAAGCGCTGGACAGTTTCTACACCCGCCTACTAACTATTGTCTTCTGCATGCTGTCTCCTTCGCATTAGCTTTCCTTTCATCTTCCGACACCGACGTATTCAAAGCCAAGTTCGCGCATGGCGGATGGCTCATAGATGTTGCGCAAATCTGCAATCTTCGGAGTACGCATCAGTTCTTTAACCCGTTTCATATTGAGTGCGCGAAACTGGTTCCACTCAGTCATGAAAACAAGCGCATCCGCTTGCGTCACAGCGTCATATTCATCCTGTGCATATTCGATATCGGGGAGCATATTTTTTGCTTGCTCCATCGCTACCGGGTCGTAAGCCTTCACCTTCGCTCCAAGGTTGACCACCGCACGGATAATATCGACCGAAGGCGCGTCTCTCATGTCATCCGTCTGCGGTTTAAATGATAGCCCCAGCACAGCAATCCTCTTTTCTGAAAGCCCGCCGACGAGTTTTTCTATCTTCGGAACCATTGCCTCGCGTTGCCGCCGGTTGACCTCGACAACGGCCTCGACAATCAACGAATCCGATCCGAAGGCGCGTGCGACTGAAAGTAGCGCCGACGTGTCCTTCGGAAAACACGATCCGCCATAGCCAGCTCCCGCGTACAGGAACTGCGCA
>CBDUCU010000611.1:0-2530 GCA_965365725.1 uncultured bacterium
CAAGTCGCCCTTGCAAATCGTCCGTCACATACTCGCGCGTATTCGGGTCCGGAAAAAGCGAATCAGAGAGAAGCGCTATCGTCCCTTCTTTGCCCGCGAGATCGAAGGCCGCGCCGCTATGGATACGCAGACGCAAGACCGCCTGCGATTCGCCGGGCCGCTCGACGAGCAGAATCCTGAGGCCGTTTAGAAGCTGCTCTCGTCGCGGCTCCGGAATTCTTTGCGCGACGGCGCTCGTCAAAAACAGCATCGAAACGGCAAACGAGACGACGACTCGAGCGCAGCCTGCTGACAAGTGAAGCTTATGAAACATGAATGTCATTGTAGAGATGGAAAAAAATGAACCGAACCATGTTAAAAGACACAAGCTAAGATGTTAAAAAAAGGGCGCTTGCTGCCCGAAAATTCGTGTTCGACGCGACCCGAAGAGTTTAGATGCCGGTAGCTGCGATCGTCAACCATCCGAACTTTTACAGATGGAAGTCCAAAAACTCGTGTGCATAGGGTTTAACTAGCTGTAATCAAAAACATTTTGCTTGAAACCAAAGACAAACTTCCTGCGCTTAAATGCATCCGAATCAGTCAGGGCCAGCCGCGCCGCTTCCACGATTGTTTGAACCCGGAATTTCAAACAGACGTTTGAACGGGAAGCAAAATCCTCAGTAGTGAAGGAATGCGAAGCCTGACGAGTTGACGCGAAGGCTCACCGCGAGCGATGCCCGCGACTCCGGTCTCTGATATAATGCGCAAGAATTAAGCGCGAGGTAGTTAAAGATGAAAACTTGCCATACGTGTGGGGAAGAGTTCAGCGACAAATTCGTTTTTTGTCCGGTGGACGGAAGCGCGCTCAACGGCGCGAAAGCTGCGGTCGTCGAATCCGCAGTCGTAGCTGAACCCGCGCCTGTGGCCGACGAGCGCACGACGCATTTAGCCGCCGCATCGGTGCAAAACATTGAGGGCGAAACGCACGGCAACGGTGTTTCTGCGTTGCCGCACGTTGATAAGTCGAGCATTGTTGAAGAGACCGTCCGAGCCAACCCTGCCGCTGCCGTCTCAAGAGACGAGTATCGCCTGACGATGCTCGAAGATGAGGGCGTGACGCGTCGTTTGACGCGCGAACTGCGCGGCGTGGCGCATGAGTATGAGCTGACGTGGCCAGAGTTAAAGCGCGACCCTGCGGGGTTTACAAAACGCATGGCCGTCGGCTACGGCGCGATGACCAAGCGTTTCTTCGCGCAACCCTACGTCACGCTGGCGACGCTTTCCGGCATCCTTGGCATGACGCTCGTGGTTGCACTCCTGATCTTCCCTTACGAGACCGTCTATAAGTGGTTCGCCTCTGACGGCAAGCTTGTCGCCGATGTCGGCATGTCGCTCGAAGAGGTTCGCACCGGCTCGACGCTCAAACTCGGAGAACAGGCCGCACCCGTGAGCAACGGCACGCAGCCACAGCTTCTACTTTCCAGCCAATTGGAACAGGGCGCAACCGGTACGACGGGCGCGGGGCTTACTTCGGTGAGCGGCGAAAATCTTTCTTTCGATTTCCAGCTGCGAGACACAAAACAGATTTTTGAATGGTGTCGTTCATATCTGATTTCGTTTGATGAGAATCAGGTTGTCAAAGAGATCAACGTCGAGTTGAGCGAAGACGCTGAGAGTTGGAAGGAACTTGCCGCGCGCGTCGTCAGCATTGACCGTGATCTCGATGAAAATGGCTGGCGGACTTTTGACGAAGAGGTCGAAGAGAAGGCCGCCTTCAAGCTCGCCGTCTTAAATGAGAAGCTTACTGAGCCGCCTGCTCCCGTGCAGAGCAGCGATGCGAGCGAGATCAAATGGATCAGCCGCGATGCCGACCGTCTGATCACTCTTTCGGCCAAGCCTGTTCATCATGGCGACGACCCGAAGGCGACGACCTTTAAGACCTTCCTCAAGATCGAAGAGCTTGAGCGCGAGCAGCTTGTCGCAATGCTCGAAATTCCCGAGGAACAGCAAAAGCCCGACGAAGGCCCGGCCGGGATGGCTAAGGGTACGGGCGGCGGCAGCAAGCCCAAGCAGGAAAAACCCGGCGGCGGTGGCGGCGGCGGTCGTCAGGAGCAGCTACCAGCTTCTTTTGGCAAGCTGCCTCCGGCTGCGCTTCAGCCGCAAATTTTGCCGCCCAATCCGCATCCGCCGACGATCAAGAACCCGAATCTGCCGGTCGTGCCGACCATCAATGCAGACCCGACGCTCTTTCCGCCCGATACGCGACCGCTTCCTTACGGCGACCCGAAGTCGAAATCGACTGAGACGAGCGCCGGGCCGGGCACGGGCGGCGGTATCGGAACGGGCACGGGCGGCGGTGTCGGCTCAGGCGATGGTAGCGGTGTTGGCCCCGGCAGAGGCTTTAACACCGGCGGCGGCGACGGCAAGGTCGGCGGGGGCGGCCCCGGCGGCGGTGGCGGCGGCGGTGAAGACTACAACCGCACCTTCAACACTCGCGAAGTGACGCGCAAGGCCGTACGGGTCCAATGACCGCACATCTTTTCCTTGC
>CBDUCU010000612.1:0-2525 GCA_965365725.1 uncultured bacterium
CGTGACGGCTTCTTCGGGCGATGATTCTCTGGTAAGCAAGCCGAGCCTGTAATGGAGCCATGCGAGCGCCGTCTGTTTGTCGGCAGCGTCAGGATTGATGAATTTGAAGTTTTCAGTCTTTATCTTGTCGGCCTCAACAAGTTCGAGAAGCCGTCGCGTGAAAGTAATAGAGTCGGGGAAAAGACTCAGATCAATCTCCTCTTTTTTTCTCGTTGCGTTAAGAAGACCGATATTCGAGAGCGTGAGCAGCGCCGGGCCGTTCTCAGGCTCGGCGGCCAGTAGTGCTTTCCCCGCCTCAAACGCCCCCGCGTATTTCTTTGTCGTCTCGGCCTGTTTAAGCTCTGCGTCGTACTTTGTTCGCAGCTCAAAAGCAGCGTTGGCGGCCCTGTACTTGTCAACCCACTTCTTGACGGCGGCGACATACTCGTCGTTGTCGGCCCCATACTTCTGCAAATATTCTTCGCCGGCTTCAAAGGCGATCTTCTGTTTCGCCCCGTCGCCCTTTCGATTCTCAAGCCACTTGTTATAGAGATCGGTCTTTGCCTTTTGATCCTGCGCGGAAGGCGCGGCGGCAGTTGTCGCTTGCGCCTGTGCGGGCGGCGCGGCAAAGGGGGCGGCAATTAGCGAGAGCACGAGTGCTCGCAATAAATTTTTCATCGAAGGCTCCTCCAAAAAAACTCGTCGTCTTCTGCTCGTCCATGCACGCATGGGGGTTTTTCAGTTGTACGGATATTGGATGATGAACGCGCGGGCGGCGGCTCGTCAAGCCGCAACGCGTGAAATCTTTACACCTGCACCGGCTGTAACTTATCCTTTGCCGCAGACGTAAAACCAAAGCCGTGAATTTTTCCGAGACTTTCAAACTCGCCATCGCCGCCGTCTGGGCGCACAAATTGCGCTCATTTCTCACCCTGCTCGGGATGATTATCGGCGTAACAGCCGTTGTTGTCGTCGTCTCGATGATTCAGGGATTTAACTCTTACGTCGATGAAAAGATTGCCAACATCGGCGCAAATAATTTCAGCATCTACCGCTTCAACTTCTTCACCGACTTCAAAGACACCGACACTTTGGCCGCCGCACAGCGACGCAACAAAGAGTTGACGCTTGAAGACCTCGAATACTTACGTGCGCGCCGCGTCGTCATCGATCAGATCGGCGCGCGTGCGTCTCCGCGCGCGTCGGAAGTAAAGCGCGGGTCGGAATCGTTGCAGGGCGTGCCCGTCAGCGGCACAACGCCCGACATGGCGGCAATAGAAAACATACAGGTCGAATACGGTCGATATTTTACCGGGCCTGAGGATGAATCAGCCGCGCGCGTCGCTTTTATCGGGATGGACGTTGCGGAAAAACTCTTTCCGGCGGGCGCTGCCTCGTCCATCGATCAGGAGATTTCGATTCAGGGAATGCCTTATCGAGTCATCGGCGTGATGACGGCCAAAGGCACTGTCTTTGGTCGCCCGCAGGACAACTTTATAACGCTCCCGATGAAGTCTTACATCAGGCATTATGGCCCCGTAGGGCGCGGTCGGTGGATAAACTTTTCCGCCACGCCCGTCTCAATCGGCCTCTACAAAGATGCGGTCGAAGAGGCGCGTCAACTGATGCGCCAGCGCAGACAACTGCGCGGCGACGAGCCTGACAACTTCGCCGTCATCACGCCCGATGCAATCACGGGCGCGCGCGACCGCATACTCGGCCCAATCTATATCGTCGCCATCGTCGTCCCCGGCATCGCGCTTCTGGTCGGCGCAATCGTCATCATGAACATCATGCTCGTCAGCGTCACGGAAAGAACGAAAGAGATCGGCATCCGTAAAGCGATGGGCGCACGCCGCGCCGACGTGCTCAAGCAATTTCTCGTCGAGGCCACGACGCTTTCGGCCATTGGCGGCGCAATCGGCGTGCTTGCCGCATGGCTCATCGGCATGGCTATCAGCGCCTACGTCTTTCAGACATACCTTTCAATCATCGCCGTCTTGCTGGCGGTCGGAGTCTCAGGCGGCGTAGGCATCCTCGCCGGCATCTTCCCGGCATGGAAGGCCGCGCGGTTAGACCCGATTGAAGCGCTGCGGGCGGAATGATGTGCGGTTAGCTATTAGCTGTTAGCTAAAACAAACGGCCCTGTAAGCGGCAACTATTTGGAGAACTGGTGCGGTGACATAAGCGATTCGCGTTTGCAGAGATTCAAATGATTTTTGTTTTAAGCTGATAGCTAAAAGCTCATAGCTTCCTCGCTTCTCTATGAAACTATTCCGCAGCGACATCTACGAAAATCTTCTGATGGCGCTCTCGACGCTCAGATCGAACAAGCTGCGTTCGATTCTGACTGTGGTCGGCGTGATTATCGGCGTGTGGACGGTGATTGCGATTGCCTCGATCATCAGCGGCATCGACATGGCCGTCAAGCGCGAGGTCGAACAGTTTGGCACGCGCTCGATCTTTCTCTTCAAGTTTGACATCGGCCCGCGCACAAGCGAGCTGACGCGCGAAGAACGCATGCGCCCGCCGCTGACTTACGAAGA
>CBDUCU010000613.1:0-2523 GCA_965365725.1 uncultured bacterium
CTCTTCTTCCGCGAAGGTCACTTTCTCGACCTCAAGGAAACTCAATTCATACGGGGTCGAACGACCAAAGATGGTGATCGACACCTTTAGAGTTGCCTTATCTTCGTTAACTTCCTCGACCTTACCCGTAAAACTCGCGAACGGGCCGGACTTGATCCTGACCGTCTCGCCCTGCGTGTATGTAAATTTCGGCTTCGGCTTCTCCGCAGCCTCCGTCACGTTGTGGACGATCTGATTGACTTCATCAGGTGTCAGAGGCGTGGGGGTTTGCCCGCCGACGAACCCCGTCACTTTGGGCGTTCCCTTAATCAAGTGAAATACGTCGTCCGGAATATGACCGCGCTCGTCGCACTCGATCTGCACGAGCACATAGCCGGGATAGAACATGCGCGATGATTCGACGCGCTTGTTGCCGCGCATCTCGACGACGGTTTCAGTCGGCACGAGCACCTCTGTGATTTCGCTTTGGAGATCGGTGTCGCGGATGCGCGCTTTCAAAGAGTCGCGTACCTTTTTTTCGTGCCCCGAATAGGTGTGTAGAATGAACCACTGCTGCATGACAAAGACTCCGTCGCCCAATCAGCTGACTAATTTCTGAAGTTGTTCGACGATGAGCGCAAAGCCCTTGTCGATAGCCCACAGATAAGCCGCAAAAAAGATGACCGCGATGATCGTGATGATCGTCGTATTGCGAACCTCAAGAGCGGTCGGCCATGAGACGCGCCTCATCTCTGCGCGCGTGTCATGCACGAATTTGCCGGCGCGCTCAAACGCTCCATCGCGCGGCCCAACCACACCGCGCTCGCGTCGTGCGCCGCGCCCTTCCGGCCCCTCGCCAAAGCGTGCCGCACGCGGTGCGGGTGAATCGGAGCGCACTTCAGACTCGCGCTCCGGCCCTTCCGCCGCGTCGTCTCTTTCGTCCGTCATCTGCTCGTCATCTCTCTTCGACACGCCTTCTCCACCTCTCTTAAAAACTCATCCGACGAAAACAGGGGTAACAGGATTCGAACCCGTACTTTCGGTTTTGGAGACCGACGTGCTAACCGTTGACACTATACCCCTCCACCGAAATGATGAACGCGAAACGATGAACGATGAACTGTTTTTCATTCCGCGCTCAGCGTTTCAACTTCATCGTTTACTTCGTCTCTTTATGTGCCCTGTGGAGGCGGCAGCGACGGCAGAACTTGCGAAATTCAAGACGCTCTGTGGTCGTCTTTTTGTTCTTGGTCGTCACGTAGTTACGGCTCTTGCACTCGGTGCACTGCAAAACGATATTATCGCGCGGCATAACTCACCTTTGATGAATCAAAATTCCAACAAACAACGGAGACAGAGCAGCTATTCAACGACTTCAGAGATAGTGCCGGCGCCAACCGTTCGCCCACCCTCACGAATGGCAAACCGCAGCCCTTTCTCCATCGCAATCGGCGTGATCAACTCCACCTCCATCGCCACATTATCCCCGGGCATCACCATCTCCACTCCCTGCGGCAAGTGCGCCACTCCAGTCACGTCCGTCGTCCTAAAATAGAACTGCGGACGATACCCCGTGAAAAACGGCGTGTGACGACCACCCTCCTCTTTGGTCAGAATGTAAGCCTCGGCCTTGAACTTCGTGTGCGGCGTGATGCTTCCCGGCTTGGCTATTACCTGCCCACGCTCGATGTCTCGGCGCTCCACACCCCTTAACAACAACCCGACGTTGTCGCCCGCAACACCTTCATCCAACAACTTCTTGAACATCTCGACTCCCGTTACCACCGTCTGTCGCGTCGGACGAATCCCAATGACCTCGACCGCTTCGTTGACCTTGACTCTCCCGCGCTCGACCCTTCCCGTCGCTACCGTCCCGCGCCCCTGAATCGTGAAAATATCTTCGACCGGCATCAAAAACGGCTTCTCGACATCTCTTTCAGGCGTCGGGATAAATCGGTCAACCTCGGCCATCAACTGATCGACCGTCGTCTCCCACTGCGCCTCGCCATTGAGCGCGCCCAGGGCTGAACCGCGCACGACAGGAATGTCGTCGCCGGGAAACTCGTAGGCTGAAAGTAGCTCTCGAACTTCTAATTCAACCAAATCCAACAACTCAGGGTCGTCAACCGCATCGACCTTGTTCATAAACACAACCATCGCCGGCACGCCCACCTGTCGGGCCAGCAAAATGTGCTCACGCGTCTGCGGCATCGGCCCGTCGGTGGCAGCAACGACAAGAATCGCTCCGTCCATCTGCGCCGCACCCGTAATCATGTTCTTGACATAATCGGCATGCCCAGGACAATCAACGTGCGCATAATGCCGATTGGGCGTCTCATACTCGACGTGCGCCGTCGCAATCGTGATGCCTCGTGCCTTCTCCTCCGGCGCATTGTCAATCGAGTCAAACGCCCGCACCGTGATCTTCGGATTGTGCTTGGCTAACACTTTCGTAATAGCTGCCGTTAACGTCGTCTTCCCGTGATCAACGTGCCCAATAGTCCCAATGTTGACGTGCGGCTTCGATCGGTCAAATTTTTCCTT
>CBDUCU010000614.1:0-2519 GCA_965365725.1 uncultured bacterium
CAACGCCTAAAGAAGAAGACGCGCCGCCGCCGAAGCCCGCGCCCGCCGCGCGCCCGCGCACCATCGACGACGATTCACAACAAAAGAAGAAGGGCAAAAAGGGTTCGGACGAACCATAAAAAACGACAAAGGGAAAAAGGTAAAAGGCAAAAGTGAAGAGGCCGCGGGCGCCTCTTCACTTTTGCCTTTTACCTTTGTCTTACAAAAGTCTATCCAGCCAGAAGGGCAGCATCTTGCGCCACCAGGGCCAGTCGTGGTCAACGTCGTAGCCCCAGATGTCGAGCGTGTGCGGAATGCCTTTGGAATCAAGAATCGCTGAGAGTTGACGGCTGCGGTCGGGCGCTTCGTATGCTCCTTGTCCGGTAAGGATGACAATGGCTTTTGATTGACGAAGGCGTGGGAGAAAATAGTCGTCGTTCAAGTTCGGCAGATATTGAACGGGATTGTTGAAATAGACGTTGTCGTCGAAGTAGCCCTCGAACCAAGAGCGTACATCGTAACTTCCGCTCATCGGGATCGTGCCGCCGAGCACGTCCGGGTGGCGGAAGTAAGTATTTGCAGCAAGGTAAGCACCGAGACTTGCGCCGGTCGTGAGCGGCGGCAGCCCGTTCGCATCGCTGCGTAAGAGCGGAAGCACTTCGTCGGTGACGTATCGGTCGAAGCGAGCCAGCAGCTCCGCCTTGAGCGGCGGCGGAGCCTTCTCGTTGAGCAGGCTGTAACGATTGACGCTGTTGATTGAATACGCGCGCAGACGGCCCGCTTCAATGAGCGGGCGGATCGCATTGATAAGATGAAAACGTTCGTATTCGAGAAAGTCGGCGGCGGCGGTTGGAAACATCAAAAGCGGATAGCCGGCGTGCCCGTAAGCGACAAGCGGCATGTCCATCATCAGATTGTGGCTGTACCAAGAAGTAATGCGGCGCTCCATTTGCGCAGAAGTCCTCCATCTTCGAGACACGCGACTCGAACTCGAAACCGCCGATCTCGTTTTATTTGTATTTCGGCGACAGATATTCTCTTAAAACTTCACGACGCGCAAGCCGCCACGTACCATTTAGTATCGTTTGACACCACTTGATACCGTCTGCTATAAAAACTTCCCTCGCGCGCGAGCGGCTTTAAGCTCTCACGCGAGTGTTTAATCCGCAGTAGCTCAATGGCAGAGCATTCGGCTGTTAACCGAAGGGTTGTAGGTTCGAGTCCTACCTGCGGAGCCACTTCTTACGACGAGACCTGCATGAACTTTGAAGTTCATGCAGGTCTCGTTTTTCGGCCTCTAGGTGGCATCCAATTTTGCCCGCCCGAAAAGGCTCTTCCTAGGCTTGCCCGCTTCCGCCGCCATGCGTGGTGTTGGTGCCACACCTATCGCCAACAATCTACTCTTCGTAAGCGTTCAATTTCGCGATTGCGCGCCTGGCTTTCAGTACCCAATTATGCCCTCTATGAAAAGTCTGGATGGGTCATCACCAATGGCGACAGGCGTTTGCTCTGAGCATTCAACAGACACCCTCCGCCGCATGCGTCGATTATTGGGAGTGCGTGTTCGGATATTTCAAAGCGCTTTGCAGTTCTTTATAGCGCGGTTCGGCCCTGAGGCCGTCCAAGTGCGGGTTGATGCTGATGGAGGTCGTCCAGTAGGAGCGCGCCTCGTAAGACTTTTCCAGCCAGTCGAGTGCCTCGCGCGTCTCGCCCCGCGCCTCGTGCACGATCACGAAGGCGAAAGGATCGACATACTGGCGTTCGGCCAAACGTCTCAACTCATCTAAGACTGACTGCGATTCTTTCGCCTTGCCGGAGCGCGCGTACATGCGCGCGAGCATCGCCACATCCGGGTAATGGCCGCCCGACAGTTGTCGCCCTTTCAAAACGTGCCCGATGGCTTTGTCCATCTGCCCCTGAAGTTCGCAGGCCGCCGCCGCGTACATGTGCGCGAGGTAAGAGTAGGGGTCGAGTTCGAGCGTCGCCTCGGCCTGCCGCTCCGACTGTTCGTAGCGGCGCGCGTTGAAGAGCAGGTACGACTCGATGGCCTGAAAGTTCGAAGAGAGCGGGTCAATCTCCTGCGCGCGGTCAAGTGCGGCGAGCGCCTCGTCGTGACGACCCAACATGGAGAGCAGGTCGGCATAGTTCGCGTGCGCTGTGGCGTTGCTCGGATTCAACTCGATGGCGCGGCGAATCTCACGCTCGCCCCCAGCCCAGTCATACTCGTATTCCCACTTGATGTTGCCCGCCACGACGTGCGCCTCGGAGAGCGTGTCGTCAAGTTCCAAAGCCCTGCGCACCGCTTCACCGGCCAGAGGAAACATCTCGCGCGGCTCCTTCAGGTTGAGAACTGAAGCGCTCTCATATGCGCCGGCCAGGTCTGCATAGGCCAAGGCAAACTGCGGGTCTGCCTCGACAGCCTGTTTGAAGAATTCGATAGCTTTCTGTACGGTTTCGGGCGTCCTGACGGACTGCTTCATCAGGAGCCGCCCCTTCCAGTAGAGACGGTCGGCCTCGATGCTCGGCGTGTGTTGCCGAGC
>CBDUCU010000615.1:0-2516 GCA_965365725.1 uncultured bacterium
AAACGTTTATTGGCAAATCAAAAAACTGCTCTGACGAGGTTTGCAAATCGATGTAAAAAGATGTGAGCAGCGAACGAACGCGAATTCAAAAGATGAGCATGTATCAATCGATGTCATACCGCGAAACCGGCTTTCGTTTGTCTTCCCGCTTTTTTCTGTAGGTGTTTCCCAACTCCGATCTGCCTTGGAAACATTGACACTCTCTCGGTTGCATTTGTAAAGTGCGCGCTCAAACGTTCTCTACTTGTTCAATTCATTCTGTCAATTCTCGCATCGTTAAAAAGATCATGTTTCATAAAATCAGCCTTCTCCTAATCTCGTTTCTTCTTCTCACCTTGACGGCGACGGCGCAAGAGAGGCGAGGCGCGAAGACGTTCAAAGAAATCACCGCTAATTTGCAGAGGATTGACGGTTACATGCCGCTCTACTGGAGCGCGGATGAAGGCCGGATGCTGTTGGAGATTGGACGTTGGAACTCCGAAATACTCTATCAAATTTCGCTGCCCACCGGAGTCGGCTCAAATCCCATCGGTCTTGATCGAGGGCAATTGGGCGAAACGCACGTCGTTTTTTTTGAGCGCGCCGGTAATAAAGTTTTGATGGTCGAGCCAAACTATCGTTTCCGCGCCACCACAGACAACGCGCTCGAACGCCGTGCGGTCGAGGAATCATTCGCGCGCTCTGTGTTGTGGGGCTTTAAGATTGAAGCCGTCGAAGGCGAACGCGTGCTTGTCGATGCGACCCCGCTTTTCCTTCGCGACGCTCACGGAGTCGCAGACCGTCTGCGACAATCCAAACAAGGCTCTTACGCTCTCGACGAATCGCGCAGCGCATTTTTTCTTCCGCGCACAAAAGGGTTTCCCAAAAACACTGAGATTGAAACGACGCTGACATTCACCTCGAACGAGGCCGGGCCGCTCGTGCAACAGACCGTGCCCGCACCACGCGCCGTCACCGTCCGTCAGAGACATTCCTTTGTCGAGCTTCCCAGTTCAACATATCGCCCGCGACGTTTAGACCCGCGCGTCGGAGTCAACGCCGTTGAGTTTTACGACTACGGGACTCCGATCAGTGAGCCTCTTGAGAAGCGCTGGATCATCCGGCACCGGCTTGAGAAGCAAGACGCGTCGGCCCCCGTCTCAGAACCCGTCCGGCCAATCGTCTATTACGTCGATCAGGGAACGCCCGAGCCGATTCGCAGCGCGCTTGTCGAAGGCGCTTCATGGTGGAATCAGGCGTTTGAGGCCGCAGGCTTCCGCAATGCTTTTCAGGTAAAACTTCTGCCCGTCGATGCAGACCCGGCGGACGTGCGCTACAACATGATTAACTGGGTGCATCGCTCGACGCGCGGTTGGGCTTACGGCAGCACCATCGTCGATCCGCGCACGGGCGAAGTCATACGCGGAGTCGTCACGCTCGATTCGCAACGTGCGCGACAAGATTACCTGCTCGGCGCCGGTCTTCTTCCCGTCTATTCTGCAAACGAGCGCACATCTCCTTCCGGCCCAATTGCTCTGCGACAGGCCGTATGCGACTTCGCGCTTTTGCCCGAGATCGATTACCTCACTGCCACGCCGCAAACACTGACGGCGATGGCCGTCGCGCGCATACGTCAACTCTCAGCACACGAGGTCGGCCACACGCTCGGGCTTGCACACAACTTCGCCGCGAGCACCTACGGTCGCGCGTCCGTGATGGACTATCCTGCTCCTTTGATTGAGATAAAACAGGGTCGGCTCGATCTCTCAAATGCTTATGCCGTCGGCATCGGCGAATATGACAAATTCGCCATCCGTTACGCCTATACACAATTTCCCACAGCGACAGATGAAGAGGCGGCGCTTGAACGAATTGTCCGCGATGGCGTGCAAAACGGCATGCTCTTTATCTCCGACGACGATGCGCGCCCCGCAGGCGCGGCGCACCCGCTTGCAAACCTTTGGGACAACGGCGACGACCCCGTCGCGATGCTTCGTCATGAGATGGAGGTTCGACGCATCGGCTTACAACAATTCGGTCTCGGAAACATTCCGCGCGGCGCGCCGCTCTCGACGCTCGAAGCAAAATTCCTTCCGCTCTACCTGCATCATCGCTATCAGCTACAGGCGGCCATCAAATCTCTGGGCGGCGTTTATTACACATATTCCGTCAAGGCGGAGAGCGCGGCTTCGCCTTCGCGCGTTAATGAAATCGTTCCCGCCGTCAGGCAGCGCGACGCTTTGAACGCCGCGCTCGCAGCTCTCAGCCCTTCAGAGCTGCGCATCCCCGAACGCATCCTCGCCATTATTCCGCCGCGCGCTTTCGGATACGAGGGCGGCACGCAGGAGCTTTTTCCGAAGCGCACCGATCCGGTCTTTGATCCGCTCGGCGCTGCGACCATCGCCGCCGATCTTGTCGTCTCCGATCTTTTGCAACCCGAGCGCGCCGCTCGTCTCATACAGTTTCATGCGCACAATGCAGCCAACCCCGACTTCGACGACGTGGTCAACTCCCTGATCGCTGCGACGTGGGATACA
>CBDUCU010000616.1:0-2515 GCA_965365725.1 uncultured bacterium
AGCTTGCATCTTGACGTGCGTGTCGTTGTCGCTAAAGCGCCAGAGTTCTTTGCCGGTCAGAGGGTCGTAGCCGCGTATGAAACGCCCGCCGATGGCGACGAGTTCCGTGCGCGACCTGCCTTCATAAATGGTCGGCGTGCTCCATGAAGTGATCTCGCCGCGCTCGACGCGCCAGGCTTGACGACCATCTTTCAAGTTATAGGCCGCGATGAAAGATTGTTTATGTCCATCGGCTTGAATGATAACGAGGTCTTTGTAGATAACGGGCGAAGAGGAATGTCCCCACTCGGAAGTCTTATCGTCCCAAAGACCGGGATTGAGTATGCCGACATCTTGCTTCCACAAAAGTTTTCCGTTTGTATCGTAAGCGAAAAGTCCTTCCGAACCCATGAGCGCAACTACCACGCGACCGTTTGTTACGGGCGTTGAGTTGGCCTGCGTCGCTTTGACGTGACGACGCGCGCGCGGCACGCCTTCGTGTGCGGTGCGCTCCCACAAAATTTTTCCCGTCCGTTTGTCGAGCGCATAAATCTTCCACGCATGTTTTGCGTCGTCGCGCGCAAGTCCGATGCCTCGATTTTTTGCCTGAAAGGTCGGAGACGGTTCGGCGCTAATGGCCGTGATCACGAAAATTTTATCGCGCCACACGACAGGGCTTGCGTGTGAAAGACCCGGTATCGCCGTCTTCCACAAAATGTTTTGACCCTGGGCTGCGTCCCAAGTGGTCGCAACGCTACTGCGTCCGTCAGCCACGCCCGAAGCGTTTGTGCCGCGAAACTGCGGCCAGTTTTGCGCGTTGGCTGGAATTGAGAGAGAGAGAAACAGTAACAAGGCTGCGATAGGTCTTGCCATATATCCTCTTCGGCGAGCGATACCGATATGATGGTCGAACGCAGAGGATGCGGAAGACTTCAATCTTCAAATTTAAGATTTGAGATTGAAATTTGAAATCTCAGAGTTGAGATTTTAGATATCAAATCTCAACTCTGAGATTTCTATTGTCCTCCGTCTCTCGCGTGTTGTTAGGCGCTAGGGTTGAACAGCCTTCGGCGCAGGGCTGGCCGCAGGCTTTGCTGCGGGCGTTGACGGTTGCGTGCTGCCTCCGCCCGTCGCGCCTTCGGCCAGCGCAAAGAGCTGATTACGGCTCGAAACATAGAGCACGCCGTTGGCCGGAACGGGCGTTGAATAGACGGAACTGCCCATATTGATTTCCCCGAGCACCTTCTTCGTCTTACCCAACTGCATGATGACCACGTCGCCGTCCTCGTCGCCAAGATAGAGCACGCCGCTCGCCGTCGAAGCGAGCGGCGAACCCCACACGGCGGCAAACATGTCATGCACCCAATAGGCCTGTCCGGTCTTTGCATCGACGGCATGCAGAAAGCCGCTAAAGTCCGGTTGATAGATGATGCCGTCAACGATTGCCGGCGTTGAGATCGAGCGGCGAATCTTGTCGTAGTGCCAGACCATTCCGTCTTTTGTGATGTCGCCGCGCTTAGTGGGGTCGATACAGTAGAGATGCCCAACGCCTTCGCCGTGCTCAGGGTCTTGACCATTGGCGATATAGACTTTGTTGTCGTAGATGACCGGCGTTGAGATTACTTCGTTACGCGTCTTGGGCCACACGGAATCTTTCGGATTGGTGTCAAACTCCCAGAGCTTCTTTCCGGTCAAAGCATCGTAGCCGCGCACCCATCCATCGCCCTGCGCCATCACGACCTGCACGGTGTCGCCGACTTTTCCGACCGTCGGCGTTGACCATTGACCGTGCAAAATCTTGTCGCCCGGTGAGGCATCTTCCCAAACAATCTTTCCCGTCTTCTTGTTGACGGCGACGATGGCCGGAGCTTTCGGCGCAGGCACATTGACGTGGCTTTCGTCCTGCCCGTTCGACGTGCTGACATAAACAAGATCGCCGTAGGAGACCGGCGAAGAGTTGGCGAGGTTGTGCGGCAGCGTGCCGACCTCTTCCATCATGTCCAAACGCCAGACAACGTCAGGGTTTATTAACCCCGTCAGTTTTTCATCCGTCACAGGGCCGTCGTTCTCTTTGTCGTGAAACCCTTGCGCGTCAACGCACATCAACTCCGCGCGATTTGAGACGTAATAGACTCTATCGCCTTCAACGAGCGGCGACGAGGCGATGCCCTGATACGGCCAATCGTTGACGCGCCCCTGAGCGAGCTTGTCATGCACGGCCTGCCACATAAACGCGCCGTCCGATTCACGGAACGCCATCAGAACGCCCTTGTCGCCCTTAAACGTCGGGTCATATGATGGGTCGGCCTCGTTATTTGTCCCGACAAAGACCATGCCGCCAGCAACAACGGCGTTGCCATATGTCTGCGAGCCGAGACGCGACACCCACTTGATGTTCTTCTTCGTCTTCACGTCCCATGTCGTGGGCAAGCCCTTCATGTCCGTCACCATGTTGCGCTCTGGCGTCCGCCCCCACATCGGCCAATCGCCCGCGCCCGAGGGAGAATAAGCAGTAGGCAGCAGACAGTAGGCAGTA
>CBDUCU010000617.1:0-2515 GCA_965365725.1 uncultured bacterium
CGTGCGACCAGCCCGCGCGAGTATGTGGACAGCGCGCCGCACAGAGTCGCTCATGCCGGACTAACGCTGACGGACTATCGCGGGTTGAGCGGCTCTCTCCGTTATCGGCACACGAGCAACTACCGGCTCGACGCGCTTGACGCGAGCATCCGCGCCGCCGGTTTAGACGTGGTTGACTTGAGCCTCAACAAACGTCTCAGACGTTTTGTTGATTTCAATCTCGCCATCGACAATCTCTTTAACAAACGTTACTTCGAGACGCAGAACTACTTTGAGTCGCGCCTGCGTCCCGGCGACGAGCCGCGTGCGCGCATCCACGCCACGCCCGGCTATCCCTTCGGCGTGACGGTCGGACTCACGTTCAGATTTTTTGGCAAGTGAATTTTTGAGTATGTGCGGGATTAGCGGCCTTATCAGTCGAGAGAGAATGATGCCGGAAGACCGGGCGCGGGTCGCCGCAATGAGCCGCGCGCTCGTTCATCGCGGCCCCGACGACGCTGGCGAATTTCACTCGCCGCACGTCGCGCTCGCCGCACGTCGTTTGTCAATTATCGACCTCGCAGGCGGACGACAACCTCTTTACAACGAAGACCGCACGCTCGCTCTCGTCGCCAACGGAGAAATTTACAATCACACGGAGCTGCGTCGTCGTCTCGAACAAAAGGGACGGCGATTTACAACCGCGAGCGACTGCGAAGCCATCCTGCGCGCTTACGAAGAATACGGCCTTGATTGTGTCCAACATCTGCGCGGCATGTTCGCCTTCGCTTTGTGGGACGAAGCGAGGCGGCGGCTCTTACTGGCGCGCGATCCTCTCGGCGAAAAACCCCTCTATCTTTTTGAGCGCGAAGGCGAGTTACTCTTTGCTTCTGAGATGAAGGCGCTGCTTCGTTCGGGTCGCGTGCCGTTCGAGCTTGAGCCTGAAGCAGTCGATCTCTTCTTCCATTATCAGTACGTGCCCGAACCGCGCACGGCAATCAAGGGCGTGCGCAAGCTCGATGCCGCGCACATACTCGTCGTCAATGTCGAGGGGTGGCGCGTTGAGGAGAAATGCTACTGGCGAATGGATGATGCGCCGCCGGTCGAAGGCGACGCGCCTGCGCTCATCCGTGAGCAGTTGGAGACGGTGAGCGAGATTGTTACGCGCGCAGATGTTCCGGTCGGCGTTGCGTTAAGCGGCGGATTGGATTCAAGCGTCGTTGCGGCCTTCGCCGCGCGCGGCAGTTCTCAAACGCTTCATGCCTTCAGCGTCGGCTACGCGGGACGACCTAAAGCGTTGGACGAGCGCGACGAAGCGCGCGCGCTTGCGCATCATCTCAAACTCCCTTTCCACGAAGTCGAGATTGAAACCAAAGAGGTCGTCGAATTCTTTCCAGAATTGAACTACTGGCGCGACGATCCCGTAGCCGATTATGCGGGACATGCTTATTACGCCGTCATGCGACGCGCGCGCGAAGAGGGCGTGCCCGTCGTGCTGCAAGGTCAGGGCGGCGACGAGCTTTTTTGGGGCTACCCGCAACTGCGACAGGCCGCGCGCGAATCAATGAAGAAGGAGACGCTCTATCACGGCGGCCTTCAAGCATCGCTTCGATATATTTCCATCAACGCTCCGGCGAGCTTTTCGCCTTCGGAGTTATCGGCGTGGGCGCGTGATTTTGGCGGCGCGCGTTCGGGTCTGCGTCGTTTGCGCGAGCACTTGTCCACGCCCGCCGAACAGTTGGTCTTCTACGACTTATCGCCCGATTTCCGCGCGGCACGCGACGGGGCAAGCAGCATATACAGTCGAAAGTTTACGGAACAAATCCACGATGACAGCGCAATGCGGTTGTTTACGCTCCAACAACCTTGGCCGAGAGTTGACGTGGCGCTCACGCGTCTGGTGAGCGATACCTACCTGCGCGCGAATGGAATCGCGCAGGGCGATAGGCTCTCGATGGCCTCGTCGGTGGAGATGCGTCTGCCGCTACTTGATCGTGAATTGGTCGAAACAATCGTCGGTCTGCGCTTTGCGCAGACCGACGTAAGTTTGCCGGCGAAGGATTGGTTGCGGCGTGCCGCAGAGGGCGTGCTGCCTGCGTGGGTCTTGAATCGCCCGAAGCGCGGCTTCGCGCCGCCGGTCAATGAATGGCATACGGCGCTCTTTGAGGTGCATGGCGAAACTTTACGCGACGGCTGTCTTGTTCAATCCGGCATCCTCGAACGCGAGGCAGCCCACAAACTTTCAAGCGGCCCGTTTCCTGCGGGGCTGACAAGCCCGCTCTCATTCAGGGCGCTTGTGCTCGAACAGTGGTGCCGGGTGATGAGCGTCGAAGCATCTTTTGTCGCACATTAGACGGGCATCCGGGCGCGAAATAGATTTGGGATCGTTTGAGGAAGAGTATTTTTTGAAGCAAGCCTTACGCATCGCCATCAATGCACAGCTTATGCCGAACGGCGCGTCGGGCGGCATCGCAACCGCGCTCCGCGCTTTGGCCGCGCTCGCACGCCTCGACGACGGCGCGGATGAATATATTTT
>CBDUCU010000618.1:0-2512 GCA_965365725.1 uncultured bacterium
GGCGGGCCGTACGGCCCGCCTCTAAACGTATGTTGGACTCAAAAACTGAAGTCAGTTGAACTTAAAAACCGCGCGTGCTGCACATCGAACAGTGATCGCAGGGCTTTCCACCCGGCTCCATCTGGCAGCTCTTTTCGCGCTCGAAGAAATCGACCATTTCAGAGACGGCCTCACCGATACCAAAACGCTCATCACTCGGATGCTCTGTCGCGGGCACGTAAGTTCCACTCAACCACAAAGAGCGCGTCGGCGTTATCTTCTGCACATCCGCATCAACACTCTGACCAGAAGACGCATCCTGTGCAGGAGGAGTATCGAAGGACGAATGCGCTGCGCGCGGCGCGCGCTCACAAGAGTCGTCGTGTTTGATATGAGACTCGATGTGCGCAAGCCGCCTTTGTATCTTGTCGAGACCTTCGCGCAGCGCGGCCAGATCGTCTGACGCTCCATCACCACGCGCTTCTTTGTTTCCATTCGTCGAAGCGAGGCGACGCGCGACGCGCTCGGCCAATGCACGCACCTGATCCTGTTCGCTGCTCATCCTGTCAGCGGCCCGCCGTCCGCTTCCCCTTTCAGTAAATCTATTCTGTCAACAACGCCGACGATGGCCGTATCAATCGCCGCTCCCGCTTCTCCGGTCGCGGCGGTCGAAGCCCCCCAACCTTCCTGCACGATCAAGACCGTATCGCCTGCGCCTGCATCAACCGAATCAAGCGCAAGAATCGTCGCGCCCCACTCCTCGCCCTCCGGCGTAACGGGCTGGCAGAGCATGACGCGCGCATTCTCATAACGCACGTTTTTCTGTGTCGCCACGACGTTTCCCAACACGCGCGCTAAGATCAACGCCCTTCTCCTCCTGTGACGTGCGCATCGGAATCGACGATGGCGACGATGGTGCAATCCGTCGGCGTATCCTCACGACGAAAGGGAAAGCTCGCTTCCTTCCCCCGACACCAAAAGACCAGATCGCCAACGCCAGCGCCTATTGCATCAAGCGCCACCAACGGCCCACCCTGCGGACTCAGCTTCGCATTCAAGCTCTGCACAACCAGAAGCTTTCGCCCTTCAAGCGAATCATTTTTCTGTGTCGCTACGACCGTCCCGATAACGCGCGCAAGTTGCATTGTAGTTGTTGGCTGTTAGCTGTTTCGCTTTGTCTGCTACCAGCCTACAAAGAAGTTGATGAGAATCGAGAACGGCAAAAGCTAAAAGTTGATGGCTAATAGCTAATAGCTTTACTAATCGTTTATCAAATCCACCGTGTCGATTACGCCGACGATGGCTGCGTCAATTGGCTTGTCTTTCATGCCTTCGGCGAGACGCGCGCTTGAGCCGGCGACGACCAGCACGCGTTCATGAAAGCCCGCGCCGACTGTATCAATGGCGACGACGTAGCCGCTTGCGTCCGTCCCGTCAAGATTGAGCGGCTTGACGAGCAGAAGCTTTCCGCCCTTCAAACGCTCGTCCTTTTGTGTCGAGACGACCGTGCCGAGGATGCGCGCAATAATCATTGGCTCGTCAAACGTAAATCGTAAATCGTGAGTCGAATCTGAGAGGTGCTCAAATTGAAGTCTGCATCGCAACACGATTGCTGGCTCAACACAATCGATTGACGATTCACGATCTACTATTCAAGGACTCCTAGTCGTTGCCGATGGGCAGCGCTTCGTCGACGCTTCCATGCGGGCGCGGGATGACGTGGACGCTGACGAGTTCGCCGACGCGACGAGCGGCTGCCGCGCCCGCATCCGTCGCGGCCTTGACCGCCGCCACGTCGCCGCGCACGATGGCTGTCACAAAACCGGCCCCGATCTTTTCATAGCCGACGAGCGTGACGTTTGCGGCCTTGACCATCGCATCAGCCGCTTCGATCATCGCCACCAAACCCTTCGTCTCAACCATTCCGAGTGCTTCTTGAGGCATTTTCCGTTCTCCTAAAAATCATGAATCGTAAATCGTGAATCGTAAACCGAGGTGCTTGATGCTTCTCGCAAACTGTCGCGCAACTTTTGATCGCAGGAAGGATAACGTATCTTCCCACGATTTACGATTTACGCTTCGCGTTTTTCGATTTACGAAACCCTCTGCGTGCTCGCCGCTTCGATCAGTAGCTCGACGAGTTCTTCTCGCGTGAGCGAAATTTTCCCCGCGCCGTTCGTTGTTGCGCGCCGTGCGCCCGTCGCCGGTCCGCGTTCGCCGGATGGACAAACGATCTGCGTTTCGTGCAGATAGCCGCATGATTGACAGCGTGCGCGCTCGTCCAAATATCCGGCCTTTTCGCGTATGTTGATGAGCTTTTCGATTGAATCAGGCGGCAGATTTTTTGCGCCGCCGAGCGCGCGCGCAAGTATGGCAATCTTGGCCGTGTGCTCAAGCGTCTCAAGACGGTCGAAGGCTTGCCAGACACTTTCGCCGTAGGCGACCGCTCCGTGATTCGCCATCAGAAGCGCGTTGTGATGTTTGACGAATGGAAGCATCGCTTCGGTCAGCTCGTCGGTCGAAGGCGTGCCGT
>CBDUCU010000619.1:0-2510 GCA_965365725.1 uncultured bacterium
ATTACGGCTCCTATACCATGGCCTTCGCCTCGGCGGCCCCGCGCAAGGGTCAGACAGCCCTGCACGTCGAGCGCCGGATGGACAACGAGAGCGTAATGGCCTACCTGTCGTTACTACCGATTGCCCTGGGACTTGGCATCTTGCTGCCGCTCAAGTTCTACGGGGCGCAGGATCAGACGGGTCGGCTTGTGGCAACAGCGCTTGTGCGCGAGCTGGGCCCGGTGTTGGGCGGTCTGATGGTAGCAGGCCGCGTCGCTTCAGCCATCGCCGCCGAACTCGGCTCGATGGTCGTCTCGCAGCAGATCGATGCGATGCGCGCGCTCGGCACAGACCCTATCCGCAAGCTCGTCGCCCCGCGGCTGATTGCCTTGCTTGTCATGTTGCCGCTGCTGACGTTTATCGCCGACGCGGTCGGGATTCTCGGCGGCTGGACGGTTTCGACCCAGCTTTACGGCATGCTTTCGAGCACATTTATGGCGGCTGTGTGGGAAGGTTTGACGACCAAAGACGTGGTTGGCGGATTCATCAAGACGATGGTCTTTGCACTCCTGGTCGGGACGATTTCGTGCCGGCAGGGCTTGAAGACGGAGGGCGGGACGGTTGGTGTAGGACGTTCGACGACGACAGCCGTTGTGCTCTCTTCGATCTTTATCATCGTCGCCGACTTCTTTCTCACAAAGGCGCTTCAGGTTATTCTTGGACTTCCATCTTAACAGTTCGCCAAAAAGTCGATATGCCGTTCTCCAATCCGGAAGCCGCAAAGGAAGAGATTCATCAGACAGCCGACAACCGCGTCAGCGAAGCTGCGGCTGACAGCACCTTTGCAGAGGTTGACGACCACGAGCGCGCCGTCCCGTCAATCGAGTTTCGTGATGTGCATCTCTCGTTTGACGAACGCAAGATTCTCGATGGTCTCAGCTTTATTGTCCGCAAGGGCGAAACGAAGGTTATCCTCGGCGGTTCAGGCGGCGGAAAGTCAACCACGATCAATCTTATCCTCGGTCTGCTCAAACCCGATTCGGGTCGCATCCTTGTCGAAGGCGAAGATATCACCGATTACACCGAAGCGCAGATGATGAGCGTGCGCAAAAAAATCGGAATGATCTTCCAGGAAGGTGCGCTTTTCGATTCATTGTCGGTTTATGACAACGTCGCTTATCGGCTGCACGAACAGGGCGTGCCTGAAACAGATGTTGAGCAGGAAGTGCGCAGGATGCTGCGGTTCGTTAATCTCGAAGAGGCGATTGACAAGATGCCGTCTGAGCTTTCGGGCGGCATGCGTCGTCGCGTCGGGATTGCGCGCGCGCTCGTCGGCGGCCCCAAGATCGTTCTTTTCGACGAGCCGACCGCCGGACTCGACCCGCCGACGGCGCGGACGATCTGCGAGCTTGCCATCAAGCTGCGCGACCTTGAAGATGTGTCGTCAATCTTTGTGACGCACGAAATGAACAACGTCGGCTATCTGACCTCGGAGTATGCAGTTGTCGGCGAAGACGGTCAGGTCACGTTTGAGCGCGAAGGCGAGCGGCTCTGCCTCATCAATACAAAGATACTGATGCTGCGTCATGGCAACATCATCTTTAGCGGAACTGACGAAGCGCTCCGTCGAACCGAAGACGCATACATCCAGCGCTTCATACGCGGACACTGAGAAAGGAGTGATGAGTGATGAGTGATGAGTGATGAGTGATGAGTAGAAGCAATCTGTCTTTTACTCATCACTCATCACTCATCACTCATCACTCCCAATACTATGCCCGGAAGCAAGAAAAGTCTTCGTTTCAGAGATTTGCGCGTCGGCATCTTCGTCGTCGGAGCCATCTGCGTGCTGATTTTTCTGATCCTTAACGCCTCGGGCGACATCTCGCCGTTTACGCGAAAACTGAAGCTGCGCGCGCAGTTCTCAAACGCGGACGGTCTGCGTTCCGGCTCCGAAGTCAGACTGGCGGGCGTGCGTATCGGGAAGGTTGATCGCGTGGAACTGCTCGCCCCGGCGGGCGAACGCACGGCGCGCGTCGAGGCGCAGATGTCAATCGACAGCGAGATTGACGGTAAGCCCGCCACCGATCTGATTCGCACCGATTCGACCGCTTTGCTCGGCTCGCCGAGTCTTCTCGGCTCAGACAAACTTGTCAACGTAACGCCCGGCTCGGCTGTCGGCGAGCCTGTTCCGGACGGCTATCTCCTCCCGCCCGGCAAAGATACGGCAGGCTTCGGCGCGCTGACCGAAACGGGCAACGAATTGATGCAGCAACTAAACAAGCTGTCCACCGAGTTTACCGACATCGCGAGCAAGATAAACGATGGTCAGGGCACGATGGGTCGTTTCATTAACGACGAAGCTTTCTACAACAATCTCAACGGCACGATTCGTGATACGCAATCACTTATCCGCGCATTTCAATCGGGCGACGGCACGGCGGGCCGTCTCATCAACGACCCGGCGCTTTACAACAATCTCAACCAATTGAGTCTTCAGGTCGATGCAATTGCGCGCGACCTGCGTGCCG
>CBDUCU010000620.1:0-2508 GCA_965365725.1 uncultured bacterium
GCCGAGATGATGATAGAAGCGCCATTCGCCGGGATTGTTTTGGATGCCTTTTTTGACGAGACGCACGGCGGCATCTGCATCGATGGCCGGAAGGACGACCGCGCCGAATTCGTAGGCTGCGAGAAAACGCGGGTCGAGCGTGGTTGATTGATCGAGCAGCACGGAGAGGTGCTTGAGGTCGAGCGCGCTCAAATCATCGAGATTCAAATCGCCCTTGTGCGCGACGACGCGCCGACCGATGTATTGCAACGCGCGCATCCAGTACCAATCGGCGACAATCCCGTTAAAGCTCAGACTCATGCGGCGCGCGGCTTCGGGCGAGACGTAAAGCGCATCGCTATCGACGCGCGTCGAGAGCAGAGGGCGACGCGCGTCGAGCCATCTCGTAAGCAGCGCCGAGCAAATGAGTCCGGCGGCGACGATGAATGCGAGCAACATGTCGCGCAGGCGTCGCGCGTGCGCAGACGAATGATGCTCAAACAGCGACGCTTTCATCTTTCCACTTTCGTCTCTCATTTGAAGTTGCGACGGCTGAAGATAAGTGAGGCGGCGGCAAGAAGCACTGAGACGTAGGCGACCGTATAGAGAAATGCACCGATGAATGCAGAGACGGTCGGCCTGAGGCCGTGCGAAGCATCGGTGATGTATGCGTAGTGTGAAAGGTTCGGCAGAAGATAGTAGAGCGCGTTGAAAAAGAGCTGCGCGCCCGATGTGCCCAGTGCTGCGGCAAAGGCCTTAAGGTCGGCGCTGAAATGTCCAATGACAAAAGCAGCAAAGGTGAGAAGGGCCGAGAGCGCAGGCGACGAAAAAGATGAGAAGAGAATCGCCACGGCGACGAGCAGCATAAGCTGCATGTAAATGAGCGCAATGGCGGGCCAGATGTTGAGGATAAATGGATGCCAGCCTTCGTTGACGTAAAGAAGCGCAAGCGACACGCCTACGCCCATCACAAAGACGTTGACTCCAAGCGTCAGACAAAGCCCGAAATATTTTCCGAGAAGAAATTCTGTGCGACCGACAGGCTTAGAAAAGATTGCATAGAGCGTGCGCCGCTCGATCTCTTTATAGACGAGCCCCACGCCGATAAAGATGGCGATAAAAGCTCCGAAGACGAGCATCGCAGACAACCCCATGTCAACGATGATCTTTGCTTCCTGCGCCGCAGACAATTCGCCGAGAAAGACCGCGCCGATGGTTAAAAGCAGAACGAAGAGAACGAGATTGTAGAGAATGCGGTCGCGCACGGCTTCGCGGAAAGCGTTGCGCGCAATGGCGAGAATGCGACCCAGAGATGTCGAGCGCGAAGCGGAAGCCTCTGCTGTTTCCGCATCGGTCTGCGATTCTTTTGTAGCCTTTACTAATGCTTCACTCATAGGTGTCGGCGTAAGCATAATCGAAAAAATACTTATCATGAAGAGGTGAAGCGGCCCAACAAAGAGTTTTAGAAAGAAGGTGGGGGAGGAAGCTTGCACTTCCTCCCCCGCCTGTGTTTGTAGAGTTGGCCGCGTGCCTGATGGTTTCAGGCGGGCGGGTGATTAGTTGCCAATCGGGTAGATGGCTGCGCCCGGCGTTGCGCCTTCAATTTCAACCGTCGTCAGGGGGTTGCCAAGGCTGGCGACCGTACCGTCAGCAGCGATGTTGCCGAGGTTGGTGACACCAAAGCGGCGTGTGCCGGTCTGTGTCGCACCGGCGGCGGGAACGACCGGGTTGGCCGTCGCAATGTAGCTCGAAGGCACGGTCACCGCGCCGGCGACGATGGTCTGATCCGTCTCGGTGATAGCGAACTGGAAGCCGCTCTTCTTGCCCAAGGGAGCGAGACCAAGCTGCTGGTCGATGAGGCCGGCGGTGCGCAGTTCGCCTTGCGAACCGTAGTTGCCGCCGCCAGTCGAGCCTTCATAGGTCGTCTGTGCGCTGTGGATGGTGCGAAGCGAGGAGATGGCCGAGCCTTCGTTGGCGGCGCGGCGTGAAGCGAGGAGGTTAGGAATGGCGATGGCGGCGACGATGCCGATGATCGCAACGACGATCAAGAGTTCGACGAGCGAGAAGCCCTTCTGGCCTTTTTTCTGTGTCATTGTTTCTGAGTGCTCCTTGAAAACTTTTTTGGTGTGGGTTCGGAAATTTTTTTCTCGCGCCGTCGCTCGCGCCGTCTTCTGGCTACGCGCCGCGCTCTTGCGCGATTCGGACGCTGCTGTTCATTTCAAGCGTTGTGCCACAACGCACGTAACCGAAAAATGCGTAAATTACGGGAAGAGACGGCAAAATTCTTTTCGTCTGATGTACGCAGAGGGCCGCAAACGCGTCTCTTTAACAAAATTCGTCAGACGCATGGTGACGCTTTTTGTCAAAAACAAAGCCCGGCTTCTTTTGCTCAGAAGCCGGGTCGAAAAATTGGAAGCCGTGCCGTACAAGTTCCAGAAAGAGCTGTGAGTGTGAGTGGGTGAAGAGGAACTCGATCACGTGCGTTTGTCGTCGGCAGAGATTAGTTGCCGACGGCGGGGTCGGCGCCGG